>JAAYQF010000032.1 GCA_012519425.1 Bacteroidales bacterium
GCCATACCCAATTCCGACGGAAAACTTGAAAACAACTACGCACAGCGAGAGCTTTATGCGTCGGCCACAGCCTTATACAGACTTTTTGAGAAGCTCTCATTTTCAGCATCGTCAGACCTTATTTTTAACACGCTTGATGCTGATTTAACCGATTTTGCCTATCCGAAACGCACAACCAGCCTTTCGGCAATAGCCGGAAAATACGCGTCGGAAATAGTTTTGGCAACGGCCAGTTTGCTTTACACCCAAACTTTTGAAACTGTGCAATTTGGCGAAGCTTCCAAAAATCAAAGTAAGTTTTCACCTTTTGCCGGCATTTCCATAAAGCCTTTTAAAATGACTGATTTTCGATTCCGGGCATTTTACAAAAACATGTTCCGCTTACCCACATTCAATGATCTATATTACACGCAAATCGGAAACAGGAAACTAAAACCGGAAGATGCCAACCAGTTTAATTTGGGAGCGACCTATACACTTACGAATAAATACTTCATTGACTTTCTGTTAATTACAGCCGATGCTTATCATAACAAAGTGAAGAATAAAATCGTGGCGTATCCCACCAAAAACATCTTTGAATGGACGATGATAAATTACGGAATGGTGGAAATAAATGGCATTGATTTGAGTGCTGACGCTATTTTTAAGCTGTCTAAAAACACTAAGATCAGCGTAGGCGGTACACACACCTACCAGCGAGCCTTGAATAAAACCGACCCTAAAAGTCGCAACTACGGACATCAAATTCCATACACGCCACGTGTTTCGGGTTCTGGAAAAGCGGGTTTACAAACGGCTTGGTTCAATGTGAATTATACGATGATTTGGTCGGGACATCGGTACGCCGTCAACCAAAATTTCAGGGAAAACCGTGTGGAAGGATTTGTCGATCACAGTCTTTCGTTGGCAAAGGATTTTTCACTAAAAACGAGTACACTCTCTGCCAATGCGGAGGTACTAAACTTAGCTAACAAAAACTATGAGGTTGTCCGATATTTCCCCATGCCGGGAAGGGCTTTTCGGGCTACGATATCACTAAAATTCTAAGAAAATGAGAGAAAAACAACATATAATTTTAGTTTTAATGGCCCTACTTTGCTTTTCGTGCAACGATATGGCAGACGTGGAAAAGGAGATTAAACTGCCCGAACATCCAACCACAGGAAAAATGCTTGTGCTGTCCGAAGGACTTATGAACCTAAATAACAGCACTTTGGCTTATTATGATTTTGTCGAAAAAGAATTGATCACCGACTATTTCTTACAAAAAAACGGTCGCGGATTAGGCGACACGGCAAACGATATGATACTTTACGGTTCCAAAATTTATATCGCCGTAAATGTATCAAGCCAGGTGGAAGTAATTGACGCAAATACCGGCTCGTCCGTGAAGCGAATTCCTGTTTTTGATGAAAATAAGAGGGCACGCCAGCCACGCTACCTGACGTATAAAGACGGGAAAGTGTATCTCTCCTGTTTCGACGGAAATTTAGTGCGGATTGACACCTTAAGTTTAGAAATCGACGGTATGGTAAAATGCGGGCGAAACCCCGAAGGACTTTGCATTGCCAACGAGAAAATCTATGTGGCAAATTCCGGCGGACTGGACAATCCAAACTACGACAATACGGTTTCGGTGGTTGACTTGAAAACCTTCAAAGAACTGAAAAAAATAAGGGTGGCAGAAAACCCGTATAAGGTCTTTGCCGACAGCCAGGGCGACGTTTATGTGTCATCAAGGGGGAATTACAGCACTTCACAACCTTATCGTTTTCAGCGAATTGACAGCTATGTAGATAAGGTGATCCAAGATTTCGATGGGCTGAACGTATTGAATTTTTCCATCCACGACGACATCATTTATATGTACAGCTATGATTTTAACTCGGACAATAATTGGATAAAAACTTTTGACTGTCTGACGGAAAAAGTCATTGCCGAAAATTTTATAACAGACGGTACGAAAGTGGAAAAGCCTTATTCTGTTCAGGTAAATCCCTATGACGGAAATATTTACATCACAAACACTTCCGACTTTAGCATGACGGGCGATGTGCTGTGTTTCAATCCTGATGGGGAACTGCAATTTTCAATCAATGATATTGGATTAAATCCGAATAAGATAATATTTCCAAGGCCGGTGCCTTATAAGTGCCCAACTGCTGTACTTCGACATCGCTCAGTAACCACGTTACTTTCGATGGTTGCTGGGCCTGTCGAAGCACGGGTTCAGTCATTGACGGCAGACACGAGATCTGCCCCTACTGGCCTCAATCTCAGTGCCTTGCATTTGAACACTTCTAAAACACCTTACGGTTTGTTGCTCGAATATTTACTTTTGAGACAGCCCCGAATTGCGGAGTTTTAAAAAATAGATTTTAAAATTGCAATGATTTCTTTCAATCACTTAATATACATGAAAAAGATTTTTAGCTTTTTGAGTTTTTGGGTATTTGGCCTGGCATTGTTCGCGGAAAATTCACCGAATATTTCACGCGTCATTGAATACCGTCCCGCACCCGGACAGCATATCAACCGACTTTTCCCGACACAGGATATGAGTGACACGCCGGAAAATGCCCTGAAATTTGCCAATGAAAAATTAGTCAACAATGCCGGAATGGTTGGACTTGGCAGTTTTGGCGGTTATGTGATAGTGGGGTTCGACCATCCCATTGTAAACCTAAAAGGCGAATACGATTTCAAAGTGTTGGGAAATGCGTTTACCAATGGGGCTGAGCCGGGTATTGTGATGGTTTGTCAGGACCTGAATAAAAACGGAATTCCCGATGACGATGAGCCCTGGTACGAGCTTGCCGGAAGTGATTACAACCATCCCAAAACCATTAAAAACTACGAGATCACCTATTATCGTCCGAACCCCGACGGTCAGAAATCAGCCATCCGATGGACGGATAATCAGGGGGATGAAGGCGAAATAAAACATCTGGGTGCTCAGGGTACCATGTATCCGCTTTGGATTGCGGAAAACACGCTCACTTTTAAGGGGACGAAATTGAGAAATACCGTCATCGACAACGGTGGAATGTTTTCTCTGCCCGCTTTTGAATGGGGCTATGCAGACAATCATGGCAATTCGGAACCCATTGAGAAAAACGGCTTTAAAATCGACTGGGCAGTTGATGCCGACGGCAATTCAGCAGATTTAACCCACATTGATTTTATAAAAATTCATACCGCACAACTGCAACAAGCCGGGTGGCTGGGTGAAACATCCACGGAAGTTACCGGAATTGTGGACTTGCATCCCGATGCGAAATTGCCAAGCAATGCTGTTCATGCTATGAAAACTGCCGATTTGGAAATTTCAATCTTTGCCGGACATTTAACCATCAAAAACATTGAAAACATCCGCTCGATAAGCGTTTACAGCATTCATGGAAGTTCACTTATTTGCACCAAAAATCAAAACAGCACAGATATTTCAGCACTTCCCAATGGTATTTATTTACTAAAAGTTACTGATAAGGATAACAAAACCTTTGTACAAAAATTTATCAAAAAATAGAGTATTAATCGAAAACAAACAACACTATGCAAGGCTATATTCAGGTATATACAGGAAACGGAAAAGGTAAAACCACGGCAGCGCTTGGACTGACATTGCGGGCTGTCGGCGCAGGGAAAAAAGTGTTTTTCGCACAATTTGTCAAAGGACAACGCTACTCGGAAGTAAAAGCCATAGAGCAATATCTTCCCGGGGTGCGGATAAAACAGTATGGATTGGATTGTTTTATACAGAAAAATCCCACACAAGCCGACATTGATGCTGCACAGCAGGGGCTGTGTGAAGTTAAAGAGATCATTCTTTCGGGAAAATATGATATAGTAGTATTAGATGAAGCCAATATCGCTATTTTCTACGGACTGTTTTCAGTTCAAGAGTTGATTGATGTTATCACACAAAAACCAACCGAAGCCGAGATCATTATTACCGGCAGATATGCCGCACCCGAACTGATTGAAGTAGCCGATTTGGTCACTGAAATGAAAGAGATCAAACATTATTACAACGAAGGTGTAGAAGCCCGAACGGGAATTGAACATTGATGATGAAAAACACTTTTTATCCTCGTCTTTCTTCTCCACATTTATAATTTTGAAAACTTTTCTCTCGCTTTTTTAAAAAAAGTTTTCTTTTTAAAACTTTAAAACATTATCTATCAGTAAAATAAAAAAATCAGCAAATCTATTAATAACTATTTTTGAAAACTTTTTGTTTTAACAATAAAAATAATTTACCTTTGTTGAGCATTTTGGTTCTTGTCCGAATTATCTTTCGGATAAAGATGAAAAAGGGAATGCCGTGAAAGTCGGCAACAGTTCCCGCTGCTGTAAGTGCCTCCCCTAACCCCTCCAAAGGAGGGGAATGAGGAAATCTGCAAAAAACTCCAAAATACCACTGGCTCAAACTCCTCCCCTTGGGGAGGTTGGGAGGAGCTGGGAAGGTTTGCAGATTGATGGGCATAAGTCAGAAGACCTGCCAATTTGCACGCAACACACTTTTTGATGTCTTTCGGGTAAAAAGGCAGTCCGGAATATACTTAAATTATCTGACATTAAGCTCTATATTTTTAGACTAACTTGGTACACCGACACAGCTCAGGAAGAAGTGTGGTGGTTATTTTTTACTAAAATGGAATGATCTTATTGTATAATCTACCTAAATAGTCTAAGAAATGAGTAACAGAGAATTTTATATCGTGAAGAGAGATGGAAAACACGCACCTTTTTCTATTGACAAAATAAAAAACGCCATTCGTAAAGCCTTTATTTCCGTGGGTAGTTTTACTACGGACGAAGACATGGTCAATATCCTTGCACGTCTGCAAATTCATAGCGGGATGACGGTGGAAGAGATTCAAAATCAGGTGGAAGTGGCGTTAATGGCAGAAAAATACTTTGCCGTAGCAAAATCCTATATGCTCTACCGGCAAAAACACACTGAAACCCGCGAAATTCGGGATAAAATGAATTTCCTGATGGATTATTGCGAAGCACAAAACGCCGCCACAGGAAGTAAATTCGATGCCAATGCCAACGTGGAAAAGAAAAATATCGCCACCCTGATTGGGGAATTACCCAAAAAGAATTTCATCAACCTTAACCGTAAAATGCTGACCGACAGAATTAAAGAGCTGTACGGAAAAGAGCTTGCCGACAAATACATCGCCCTGCTGAATGAGCATTTTATCTATAAAAATGACGAAACGAGTCTCGCCAATTATTGCGCAAGCATCACCATGTATCCCTGGTTACTCAACGGAACCATGTGCGTTGGCGGAAACTCTACACCGCCCACCAACCTGAAATCATTTTGCGGCGGATTTATCAATATGGTGTTCATTGTATCGAGCATGCTGAGCGGAGCTTGTGCCACACCTGAATTTTTGATGTACATGGACTACTTTATCCGCAAGGAATATGGAGACGATTACTACCTAAATCCTGAAAGAACGGTTGATCTGTCTTTGAGAAAACGTACCCTCGATAAGATGATTTGTGACCATTTTGAACAAATTGTGTATTCCATCAATCAACCCACAGGTGCAAGAAATTTTCAAGCCGTTTTCTGGAACATAGCCTATTACGATCGCCCATACTTTGAAAGCCTGTTTGGCGAATTTGTATTCCCCGACGGCACACGCCCCATTTGGGAATCCCTCAGCTGGCTTCAGAAGCGATTTATGAAATGGTTCAATGCAGAACGAACCAAAACGGTGCTTACATTTCCGGTAGAAACCATGGCGCTGCTTTCCAAAGACGGCGATATGATTGATACCGAATATGCCGACTTTACTGCTGAAATGTACGCCGAAGGACATTCATTTTTCACCTACATGAGTGATAACGCGGACAGTTTAAGCTCTTGCTGCCGCCTTCGGAATGAAATTCAGGACAACGGATTTAGTTATACCCTGGGAGCAGGCGGTGTTTCCACAGGCTCCAAAAGCGTGCTGACCATCAACCTGAACCGATGTGTGCAGTTTGCCGTAAGAAGTGATAAACCCTATTTGGACTTCTTAGAAGAGGTGGTGGACCTGGTGCATAAAGTACAAATCGCTTACAACGAAAACTTAAAGATGTTTCAGCAAAAAGGGATGCTGCCATTATTCGATGCGGGCTATATCAACCTCAGTCGCCAATACTTGACCATTGGTGTGAACGGATTGGTGGAAGCCGCTGAATTTATGGGAATTGAAATTAATGACAATCCGAAATACGTCGATTTTGTACAAGAAATATTAGGTCTGATTGAAAAGTACAACAAAAAATATCGTTCCAATGAATTGATGTTTAACTGTGAGATGATACCCGCCGAAAACGTAGGTGTAAAACATGCCAAATGGGACAAGGAAGACGGTTACGAAGTACCGAGAGATTGTTATAACAGCTACTTCTATCGGGTAGAAGACAGCTCCTTAAACGTGATGGACAAGTTCCGACTACATGGTTCACGATACATCGAACATCTTACAGGCGGTTCTGCCCTGCACCTGAATTTGGAAGAACATCTTTCTAAAACTCAGTATCGCCAACTGTTACGTGTGGCTGCCCGTGAAGGATGTAATTACTTCACCTTTAATATTCCCAATACCGTCTGCAACGATTGTGGATGTATTGATAAGCGTTATCTGAAAAAATGCCCGGCATGTGCATCACAAAACATCGATTATCTGACGCGGATTATCGGGTATATGAAACGCATCAGTAATTTTTCCGCACCGCGACAGGTTGAGGCTGGTAAGCGCTTCTATGGAAATTTAAAGCATGACCACGAAGTAGAAAAAGAAAGCGTATTATGCTGAAATACGTAGATTATGATATTGTTTTTCAGGAAATCCCTGACGAGGTAACGCTGGCGATCAACTTATCCAATTGTCCGCACCGCTGTGCAGGGTGCCACAGTCCGCAACTGCGAGACGATATTGGGGAAGAACTTACCGAAACAGCCCTTTCCGCTTTAATACGCAAATATGAAAAATCAATCACTTGCGTCTGCTTCATGGGCGGTGATGCAACACCCGAGAAAGTGTGCCAATTAGCTGCTTTTATTCGGGAAAAATGGGATAATGAAATTAAAACCGCCTGGTACTCGGGATACAATAATCTGCAAGACAAATTGTTTACACGATATTTTGATTTTATCAAATTGGGGGAATATATTCAATCGCTTGGCGGGTTGAATGAAAAAACCACCAATCAACGGCTATTCAAAATTGATCATGAAAATTGCCAAAACATCACACACAAAATGTGGAAATAAGATTTAATAATGTTTTTCTATTTTATAAACTTCTAATTATTCAAACAAAATGAAAAAAATCAATTTATTTTACGTAATCGCTATTGCAGCGGTATTGTTGGCTTCTTGTAAACCGGAAAGCGAAACAAAAACCTACATTGTAGATTTTGAAGACGTAACGCTCACCGATGGTATCTACAACGGTTCAGATTTGAGCGGAACACCACAAAAAGAGACAGCTTGGGGTGAAGAAATTACCAATTATTACAAAGACATCGTTTCAGGTGTGGCTAAATTTCAAAATGTCTATACAAATGAATGGATGTCATGGAAAGGTTTTTCCATTTCAAGTAAAACCGACAAAGAAACAGTTGGTTGGGGAAACCAATACAGTGTTTACGCTTCCGGTGGCGCTTTGGGTTCCAAACAATTTGCAGTTGCATTTAGCGAAGCTACGGCAACTATCGAAAAAAACGAATACGGAAATTTCAAAATTAACAGCCTCATGCTCAACAACTCTACCTATGCTTACCTGGGTATGAAAAACGGCGAATACGGTGGAGGAGGTGCCAAAAAGTTTGAAGCAAATGATTGGTTTAAAGTGATCATTACCGGCTCGCTCAATAGAACTGAAACCGCGAAAGTCGAGTATTATCTTGCTGACTTCAGAGATGGTAAAACATTTATTTTGGATAAATGGACTAAAGTGGATGTCAGTGCATTAGGTGAAGTGGATAAACTGACCTTTGAGTTTGCATCATCAGACACAGGCGAATGGGGCATGAACACACCGGCTTATGTTTGTGTGGATAATATCGAATTTGAACAAACAATCGAGAACTAATCCTGAACCATTCTTTTTGGTTATTTATTATTTGTCAAGCTGACAGGCACGGTAATTCTTTATCGTGCCTGTTATGTGTTTTGATACTTAACCATCAATCCATTGTGCTGACGCAACCCGACCTCGTCCGGTGAGCCGAAAAATAAGTAAGAACAGCGTTAAGAATCGTCCTTGTTTGAGCAACAAAAAAAATTACTAACTTTGAGGTCAAACAATTTTTAAATTATTAATTTCCCCAATTCCCCCCTTGGGGGGTCAGGGGGGCTTCTCTTTTTACTATGTTACTCAACGAACGACACACTCGCCGTGAACGCCTGCTCAAAGTGGTGGAAGCGATGGCAACAGCCGCTCGTACGGCACCGAAAGGCAAAGGAATTGATGTTATTGAAATCCTGACTGTTACAGACGAACACATAGCTGAGCTTTCGGCAGCCATGCTTCGCTACAGCGAAAAGTCGGGTTTGAAATTCTTTATCCGTGATGCGGGAAACCTGCAGCACGCAGAAGCTGTTGTCCTTATCGGCACCAAAACCCAAACACACGGACTAAACTGCGGTTATTGCGGTTTCTCAACTTGCGATGAAAAAAATAACCATCCGGAAGTACCCTGCTCGCTCAACAGCGTAGACGTGGGTATTGCCATCGGTTCGGCATGCGCCACAGCTGCGGATATGCGTGTGGACAGCCGTGTGATGTTCTCCGCCGGACGAGCTGCACAAGATTTAGGCTGGATGCCGGAGTGTTCTAATATTTATGCCATTCCAATTAGTTGCTCTTCGAAAAGTCCGTTCTTTGACAGGAAATAAGGCCCCCTAACCCCTAAGGGGGAATTATTAGTAGTTAGTAGCTGGTAGTTGGTAGTTAGTTGGGAAGTTAAAGAAGTTAAGGAAGTTAGGGAAGTTAGTTAGTAATTAGTAGCTAGTAGTTAGTAGCTGGTAGTTAGGAAGTTAAGGAAGCCAGGGAAGTTACGTCTTTGTTCTTTTGTCTTTGTTCTTTGTTCTTCATTCAACATTGCATCAAAAATTCCTTTGGGCTTAATAATAAAA
>JAAYQF010000033.1 GCA_012519425.1 Bacteroidales bacterium
GAGCTTACATTTCAAGCAGGCACACAATATATGCATCGGTTTGATCGGCTGCTATTCATGCCGGCAGAGATAACGGGCGGTTTGGAATATCTGCAAGATAATCTGAAAGACGCAAGCGGTTACCGCCGTGAGGGTATAGATCAGATTACCCGTAATGGAAGTGCATTTTTGCAAAACGAGTGGAAAAATAAAAAATGGGGCTTTTTATTGGGTGGCAGGCTCGACAAGCACAATCTAGTTGAAGGATTTATATTCAGTCCACGTGTTAACATGCGGTACAATCCGACGAATAACACCAATTTAAGGGTTTCGTATAGTGAAGGATTTCGTGCGCCACAATATTTTGATGAAGACCTACATGTAGATATCGCAGGAGGTGAGCAGCTTGTACGTCACCTGGCAGAAGGATTGAAAGAAGAACGATCGAGGAGTGTAAGCGGTTCCGTTGATTTTTATCACTCTTTCAGTACTTTTATGCAATTAAACTTGATGCTTGAGGGTTTCTATACCCGACTGATTGACCCGTTTGAGTCAATTACCAGGGGACGCGATGTTATCGTGCAAAATGCCGACGATGGAGCCACGGTATATGGTACTAACTTAGAGGGGCGTCTGGCTTTGGGCAGCAAGCTCCAAATACAATCGGGCATTACACTTCAAAGAAGTCTGTACGACAATCCGCGTAAATGGTGGGAGCCCTCCTCGGAAGAGGAGAAAGAGCTTGATCGGGTGGAGGCTGTAAAAAGAATGATGCGTACCCCCGATGCATATGCATATGCCGTCGCTACCTGGACACCCATAAAGCCGATTACAGTAACGCTTTCGGGAAATTACACAGGCTCTATGCTTGTTCCCCACAGCGCAGGAGATGGAGTTGATGGTGTAGATAAGTTCTCAAAAATCAATATTACCGAAAAAAGTCCCTCTTTTTTTGAAACAAACCTCAGACTTGCCTACACTTTCAAGTTGAACAGGGAGATAGAATTACAACTTAATGGTGGCGTTCAAAATATTTTTAATGCTTATCAGGACGATTTCGACACAGGAGCGGGCAGAGATTCTGCTTACACGTATGGTCCCACGGCACCAAGAAGCTTTTTCGCAGGAGTGAAAATGAGTTTCTAAAAACGATTTCACACCATAATGATGATGTAACCCCGAAAATAGATAGTTTCAAAAGCAATTACTAAATCGAAAGTTTCATCTTCACTCCCCGGACATCTTTTTTATATGGTCATCAATGCACCACAATGCCATTTTTTGGTGTCCATAGTTCATACCCTTAAGCATCATTCTACCTAAAAAAGTACTCGATGGCTTAGCGGTATTTTTTATAAAATTACTAAATAAGTTCATTGTCTTTTATTTTTAAGTTTTCCTAAAGCTCATTTAAGAGTGTTACATATTCGTCATAAGTCCTTCTGCAAGCTTTGTTTATCCGCATTGCACCATAGCAGTGAGGCATACCCGGCTCTATATGAATTCGGTAATTTGCCCTAGCCTTTTCCAAAGATTGCTGATAGATTGGGGCTGCAAAAGCTAAGCTCTCTTTTTCGCCAAAATAGAGAAAGATTCTCCCTGCATTTCGAAAATCACCATGGGCGGTATAGATAAGCCTTTCATCTATACCTACTCCTTTTTTATGAATTTCTCCATAAGCCTCTACCATGTTTACAGAAACAAGAAGATCTATGCCTCTATATCCTTCAAGCATTTCTCTTTCCGCTGAGTTTGCCGGCACATGTCCGGGAGACAAACCGGCAGTTATTGCCGGCATAGGAATATTTTCACTGTAATAATTATTCCAGGAAATCATTGTCATCGCCGCTGTTGCCCCAAAGGAGACCCCAAAAACAGCTATTTTTTTATGATTGTATTCTTTCAACATCAATTTATAGGTTTCAAAAATCATTCGGTAAGTTTCGTTGATAGGCTGCTTTGTCGCAGGTGGGTAAAAAGGATAATAAATTTCACAGTCCACCCGGTTTAAAAGTTTTTTAGCAAGAAAAAGTTGATGCCGACAGTAGTCGTACACTCCACCACCACCGCAAATATAGAGAATAGCACGCTTTGGTTCTTGTTTCCTTTTCTTCATACGAAGGCAATGGTAAGTACCATTCTCGGTACAAATTTTCAGGTCTTCATATTCTATCTTTCTACTCTTTGGAAGTTTGAAACTCTGTTTCTCGTTATGTGTTTTGGCATGTGCAAATATTTCATCTACGTCTCTATCAGGAAAAAAGAAAAACGAAAGCAATCTCATTGCTCCCATAATAATTTTATTGCTGATTTTATCTTTCATATCAAACCTTGTAATTTTTTATGCTCTCTTTTGCTTTACTCAGCATCAATAAATGACCGCCTAGCATCCATATATTACCAAAGGAAAAGACACCGACCATTACGGCGTTTACTATTACATAGTTGCCGAGCATACTAATAAGGCTGACAAACAACGTTCCCACCAACATAGAAAAAACCCAGCACCAACGCGGATAAGGACTAAAACCTCCGGCAACGGCTCTAATATGTGCATAAACCATTATAACACAACAGGGTATAAGGGCTATATAAAGCGGCAATGGAAAATAAGATGCAAATTTCATAGAAGTTGCGAGAGCAGTTTCAGGATTGACCGCTGTCATATACTTGTAAAAAAATGCGGAGGTAACGGATGACACATGGACACCGGCACCGGCGAAAGCTAAAAAGCCCAAAATTCCTATCGCATACAACTTAGCATATTTTTGTGAATAGGGTTTAAGAAGCTTATAAATTCCGAAATGACCAACGCAGGCGATAGGAACGCCAATCAATCCCGACAATGACGACCAAAACATTCTGCCATCGGACACCGTAAGATATTGAGATACTTGTTGCTCTATCCCTGACAAATTCATATCCTTAACACCCCAACCCATAAGAAAGTCGCCTATAAGGATAATAATAGCCCCTACAATACCTATTTTTAGTAAGAGACGCACTTTGTTCCAATTGATATTTTCGTTGAGTTTCATTTCGTCTTGCATGATTTTCCACTTTTGTTTATTGTTTTATACTCCCGTCTTCCGTCTTCTTAAAACTCTAACTCCAAGCCTATCATCAGTTCTTCGGGTGCGAAACGGATACCGAAGCCGTTGTTTGACAAGCCCGGTTCTTCACCCATAAAAAAATTGTTGCGATAGCCTATAAATCCCATTCGCATGCAAAGACAGAGCCCCTCGGTCAAATCAAGAGACGCTCCGGGACGCACCCCGATTTCAAAACCTTTGAAACGAGAAACAGCATTGTTTCCTTCGTACTGATTTTTTCCCCAGTTTAACCCGAAACCGCCGTCTAAAAACAGACTAAACGGTTCTTTGTGACAGTAAAAGTATCGCACAAAGGGAGAGATTTTAAAAGCATTTGAAATGTGGTTCTTACCATTCAGCAATTCTTTTTCACGTTCGTAGCCAAGAAGTAGTCCTACTCCCCACGTATCGTTAAAAAAGTATCCAAATTCCGGACATAGATCGAAAACCATCGACTTTTCTTTCGTGTTATTCCAATAAGTGAGAGCACCACCTATCAGAATTCGTCCTTTATGCGAATGACTGTACTCATCCAATTTTACTGTAAAATTCTCTTGTGCCGACACGTTTAGCACAAAACCTAAAATTGCCAAAGCAGTTAAAATGTTTCTTTTCATTGTTATTGTATTTCTTTTGTATTAATTCCATTTCAATAAATCCGGTTTCGTTGCCGGCTTCGGTCTCCCGTCTTCAAACTTCCAACTTCAATCTTCTTTCCCTATCTCCATAATTTTCCCCATGACACAGCTCTTACTGCTTTTGCAATTGCCACACTTATTGGAATTACAATTATCATCTTTTTGAAACTCTACCTCTTTAAGAAATCCTCTTTCGGATAGATATTCAATATATTCCTGCAATGTCTCTGTTGAAACACCCAACTCCTCCGATAATTCATACTGCGAATACATCTTTCCGCTGTTTAACAGGCTGATAAGTTTTTGAAACACGACAATATCCTCCCTTGCTAAAAGAATAGATTAGAAATATGAAATACCAAAAAAGCAATCAACAGAGAAGTGGCAACATAATATCCCAAAATACGCAAAGTCCACTTCAAGGAACGAGTTTCCTGATAAGTAGAAGTGATTGCCATAAGGCAGGGTGGACTAAATGTAACTGCAAAGATAAATGCCAAAGCTGCCGACGGACTAAGTGATGTGAGCAGTACGTCACTCAAACCTGTTGCCACTACACCCTCACTTCCAACTGTTGCAGAAAAGAGACTTTCCGCTCCCAAATACAAAGAGCCTAAAACTCCCAAAGCCGCCTCTTTACTGACCATAGCGGCAATATAGGCTAAAAATGTCTGCCATGTCAAACCAAACACCATCGTTACAGGCTCTATAGCTCTCCCAAAACGATACAACAATGTCTCTTCGGGACTGCCCGAAGTGCTGTAAGTCAGCAACCAAAAAACTAAAGAAACGACAAAGATAACGCGAAGTGCCCGCGACAAAATATCTCGTGTTCTAACCCAAATAGATCTAAACAATGCACTCCACTTTGGTTTATGATATGGCGGCAACTCCATTATCAGCCCTGCACGGTCTTCTTCTCTTAACAATTTAGGACCGAAAATTTTTGCCGTTATAATCATGTGAAGTAGTGCCACAATAAATATCGCGACAATAATTAACGGTGCCCATGCTCCAAAGAACATGGTAGAAATCACAGGAACAATTGCCCACATAGCTGCACAGGGAACTACCCAAGCCAAAGCAATTGTCAGAACTTTCTGCCCCCACGAATCAATAACGCGGGTTCCGGCGGCACCACCAATAGTGCAACCGAAACTTACAATCATTGGCATAATCGATTTTCCTTGTAGTCCCAACTTCGCCATTGTGCCGTCGAAAACATAGGAAATACGAGCCATATAGCCCACCTCCTCCAAATATCCGAACACCAGGTTGACACCGAACACGAAACCTATTATAGATATTGTAAAATAGAGTGTGTTCAGCACGACCTGAGTAATCAGGTTTATAAGCATCGGCGGTGCGTTTATGGCATTCATCACATTTGTAATCGGCTCTCCCAGCATAGGGATAAGACTACCAAGATACATTATCGGTGTGGCGGGAATAAAGGAAGCGATTAAGCCCAAAAGAATAATCAATATCGCGAGCGGCTTTCCCCATTTTCGGTGAGTTGCTATCCTGTCAAACTTCGACAGAATCGGTCTTTTATCTTTTTGAATAAGCGTGTCCCTAAGTAACTCATCAATCCATTGGAATTTGCAGCCTGCTGTTTCCAAAGCACCCTTTTCTACCATTGATAAGAGTTTATCCAACTCTTGAAATTTATCATCGGATAAAACACCTTTTATTTTTGTCAGAACGTCCGAATCGTTTTCAATAAGCTTTGTGGCAAGCCAGGAAGGTGAGTAATTGTCGATCCCTTCTTCAGGCATCAACGCAAAAATCTTATCATAGAACCCATTTTCGATTAAGCTGTACTTTTCCGTTAAAGCATCAATGTTCAGCATTTTTTTCTCATTCAATACCTTTTCTATTGCTGCATAGTAAGCATTGTATTGACTTAGGTCGGCAGCTACAAAAGGAACCACGGGAATTCCCAGTTTCTCTTCAAGTTTTTCCACATCAATTTCTTTCCCCTGCTCTTTTGCAACATCCATAAGATTTAGCAAAAGCACAGCCGGACATTGAATGCCTGCGTAATCAGCCAACATAAAAAGACTTCGCGACAATTGAGAAGCATCAACCAATATGCACACCACATCCGCCTTACCCGATGCTATATAGTCGCGCGTGATGATTTCCTCTTCCGAATTGGCAGAAAGACTGTAAGTGCCGGGTAAATCGGTAACACGATAGCGTATCCCGTTTTTATCGTAGTGCCCTTCCTTTTTTTCGACCGTCTTGCCGGGCCAATTTCCAACTCGTTGCCTTGCTCCGGTCAATCCGTTGAACAGTGTGGATTTACCGGAATTAGGTTGTCCCAAAAGAGCAATGGTCGGTTCTTTGATGCTTGTTGTACTCATATAATATCCTCCACTAAAACATCGTTACTCTCATTTCGATTTAGTGCAATCATCGTATCCCGACTGTATAAAAGCAATGGAAACTTTTTTTCGTTGTGCAGCATTTTAATTTCACAACCCAACGTCAAACCAATGGATGTTATTCTACTAAGAAATCGTGAATCTCCTTTTATATCTGCTATTATTGCTTTTTGACCCGCGTTTACTTCATTAAGTGTTATCATTTCATATCTCTCCTTTTTTAGTTATCTACTTATCTACAACTTTATACTTCCGACTTCCGACTTCTGACTTCGGTCTCCCATCTACTCCCTCATCAACAAAGCAGGAATAAATGCAAAAACACCCAAAACCGCTATTGATAATGACTTAAAAAGTTTTGTGGTTGAGAACTTTGTTTTTCGGAATAGAAGAACATACACAACGAGTAGCACTAAATTTAACGCCAACGCACGGTATGAAAAATCTTTCAGTCGGGGATAGAAAAATTTGTCTTTCGTGGATGTAAAGCTTAATTGCAACGGGAAAAGGTAGGATGCTAGTCCTGTTTTGTCTTTATCAGCATTGTGGTACGCCATACTGTCTATTGCTGTCAAAGTTTTTGCATCAATGGCAGTGAGTATTTCATCTTTTTTGTCGGACTGTACCACTGTCCACGAAAACATATTTCCAAAAATTGTCATATTCTCTTTCTTAGGATTGAAAGGTGGAATTTCTACTTTCACTAAACTGTAATCGGGTGCTGTAAGTACGTAAAATTGGTTGTTCACGTCCGTAAGAAACCCGAAATACTTACGATTTAAAAATTCCGTTACCCAAATTTGCGAAATTTGCACATCTGCATCAATTGAGATAGGTCTAAGGAAAGGTCGTCCTTGCATCTGTTTCAGATGAAAGAGTTTTCCTTCGTTATCGGTAAAGAGATAGCCTTCGTCGTACTCTTTTCGATTGGTCGGATTTCCTGCTATGGTCCGGATGGGAAAAGCAACTTCTTTTTGTTGGAAAACGGATTGAAACAGTGCCGATTTTTCCTTGTTTACCTGATTGCTTTCCATATCGATAAATTCGATGCCGTTTTTCGTCAAACGAAACACATCGTCGGGCATAGTTAAATCTACCCGTTTCGATCTTGATTCGAGCAAAGAATATAATTCCGGATGATGCACGTTGATGTCCAAAGGACGCGTTCGAAAGATAAAGTTCTCTCTCCTTATTTTGCTCGCTGTAACGGGAACACCTCGTATGGTGTCAGGTAACCTGTTATCGGTAACAAGTTGCCGGTAATAAAACATAGGCAAAATGCTGTCGAATTGCCTTTCGGTGTAAATGTCTCCTTTTCGGTCGGTGTAACGTAAATCTTTTTCATTTTGATTCACGTTTATCATCGCAAAATCTTCGATAATTTCACTGTACAACGTAAACGGCGTGCGCTCTTTTTTTAGCGTAGCCAAATTGTAAAACCACGGCAGCAACCAAGCCAAAATAGCCGTTAGAAGTATATAATAGATGATTTTATACGTTTTACTCATAGTTTTTGAAGTTAGAAATTAAAGATTAGAAGTCAGAAGTATATTTTTGTAGTATCCGTTTGTCTTTGTTCTTTGTTCTTTGCTCTTTGTTCTAAACTTACTGTACACCGTCTTTGAAGCGGGAAACCGACAAGAAAGAAAGTCCCGCCAAGGCAAGCGTTATTATCAGCAGCCACACGATTACCTGATTGTAAGCTTCGGCATAGCCCGACAGATAGAAAATTCGGATAAAGGCAACACCTGCCAGGATGTTCAGCAGTCGGCGTTTCCAGGTAGGCTCTAACACGGTAAAAGCAACAAAAGCGTAGCCTGCAATTCCCGCAACAAACCAGGGTAACATAGTCAGCATCACACGACTTATCAGTTCGGGTGCTAAAATTGGGTTCAGGTATAAAAATATTATCAGGTACGTTACCACGAAAAGAATTATCAGCAAGCTAACTCCGAAACCAAGCATACTGCCGATTATTTTGTTTTGCGGAAGTGGTAAATGCAAGCATAATTTCAATCGCTTTTGCTGCATTTCGGGTACAAACTGAAACAGCGCCAACAAAACACCCGAAAATAGCGGAACGTACCGCATGGCTTCGTAAAATGTATTGTCGCGTGTAAGCAAAATTTCCCATAAGTGAGCTGCACTTCGCAAGCTAATTACATTGCCAATACGCAACTGACAATAGGCAGTAAAAGCCATCAAAATTACTGCAGCAAGCAGAAACAAATAACGTATTTTAATCCATTCTTTATATAATATCGCTTTGATCATAGCTTTAATAATGTGTGTTATCAATATTTTCCTGTAAGTCCGATAAAAATATCCTCTAAGTTCAAACTTTCCGACATCAATTGGCTGTGTTCAATGTCGTGTTTGTGGAGATACTGCTCCACGTACTCTTTGTTTTGAAAAGTAAACAGTTCGCCGTTTCCACGATATACGGCAGGGTTGTAAAACTCGTTGTCAGCAGGTAATGAAGGTTGTGCATCGTCTATTTTGAAGGTGAATTTTTTAAACGTATCCATCAGTTCGCTTACCGATTTTTGAATCAGAATTTTTCCGTAATCAAGAATGATACAGTCATCGATAAGCTTCTCCATATCCTGAATGATGTGTGAGGTGAGAAACACGGTTTTTTGTTCGCTTTTGGCGTACTCACGCAGGTATTCTATAAACAGGCGACGATAACCCGGGTCTAATCCGAGTGAAAAATCATCCAAAATAAGCAGGTCGGCATTTTGAGCCATAATCAATCCGAGTGCCACCTGCGAGCGCTGTCCGCACGACATATTTGCAATTCGCTGTCGGGGTGCCACTTTCAGCAAGTCCATCAACTCGTAATAGGCTTCTTTTTTCCATTTCGGATAAAACGACGCATAAAACCGCTCAATCTGCTCAATATTCATAAACGAATACTGCACGTGACCTTCGATAAGCAGTGCGATGCGTTGTTTGGTTATCGGGTTGATATGCCGAATATTCTCACCAAAAATGGTACACTCGCCACCCGAAGGTTTCAGGTAGCCATTCAAAATGTTGATGGTTGTGGTTTTGCCTGTACCGTTCTTGCCGAGCAGCCCCAAAATACGTCCTTCGGGAACAGAAAAATTCAGATTTTCATATATCAACCGCTTTCCGTAGTGGTGCGTAAGATTGGTGCATGTGATAACAGGGTTCATTGTGTTAGTTGAATTTGAGTTAAAATAAAAATCCGAGATTGAGAGAATAGCCGTTTATCTTATTTTGTGCATCGTTTTGAATGTATATGTATTCGCCTTTTAAATATGTAGAAAACAGCTTGTTAAACTCATAATATACCGATAATGCGGCACTACCTCCCGACTGCTTTGCAGCGTAGTTTTGAAAGTTTTGTCTTTCTGTTTTTTCAAAACGCACATCATCTTCCAGCTCTTCCAATATCAAGGCAGATTTGGTTGGACTGATAAAAAACAAATCGGTTTTAAGCGAGTAAAGCGTCTTGTTTTTCTTGTAGGCAAGAGCAAGCTGAAACTGTTTATTCCAACCTTGCCTTTGTTTTAATCTTTTAGGCAGTATATACTTTTCTTTATTGTAAAAATAGGTCACGGCAGGCTTTACAGAAAGTCTTAGCTTGTTGACTACCGGATATTCTACAAAAACAAAAGCATCCGTGTAAAAATCAGTTTCATAGTATTGATTTACAGACGCTATTTGCCTGTATTCATTCATAATCGGGTCTCCAAAAATATTTTCTTGTCCGACCTTAAAAGAGTATTGCGGGGACGCACCGACTCCATAATCAAGTTTATTATTGAAAGCACTTCTAAAAATCAAATTTGAACGGAACTGATAATTTTTTAACCTGCTCATTGGCAGTTTATTAAGCGATAATATAATTTTTCGACAATCAAAAAAGCTATAATCAAAGTCAATTGCCATACCTTTAGCATCAGCAGGATAAATTGACAGGGATACGCCCATATTGTTCCCATCGTAATAGTAGCTTGTTTTGTCTCCAAAAAAGCGCGCGTATTGGCGTGCCAAACCCACAAAATGATACACAGGCGTGGCACCTAATTCTGAAAAATAAGCAATATTGGCTGTTTGTTTGTATTTACCGGCATAAACATCCAAGCCCATATTCCATTTGTTATTTATAAGATACCCCGCGCCCACGAATGCTTTTACGTCGTTCACGGTATTTTTGGGACGCGGGTCAATATTTCGATATTCGAGCAGTCCGCGATAATCAAAGCGAGTTGCTACCGTCCACTGTTTGATTTGCCTGGCGTATCCTCCGGTAAAATTATATTGCTCGCTACGTATGTCTCCACCAATACTATCACCCGTAATGTACGGATA
>JAAYQF010000034.1 GCA_012519425.1 Bacteroidales bacterium
CCACTTCCGCATTCACACTTCTCGCCATATCCGTCACTTCTTCCGGACGTTCGTCAATCAACAATACTATCATAAATACTTCCGGATGATTGGTAGCAATAGCATTGGCTATCTCTTTCAACAAAACGGTTTTTCCTGTCTTAGGCTGCGCCACTATCAAGCCACGTTGCCCCTTTCCGATAGGAGAAAACAAATCGACCATCCGAACAGACAGCGGATCATTTACACCGGTGCATAAAGTAAACTTTTCATCCGGGAACAAAGGAGTGAGGTGCTCAAAAGGTACACGATCCCGAACATGCTCAGGAGTCCTGCCATTAATTTTCGTTACACGGATCAATGGGAAATATTTTTCTCCTTCTTTTGGAGGTCTGATAGCTCCTGACACAGTATCGCCGGGTTTCAACCCAAATAATTTGATTTGCGACTGCGAAACGTAAATATCGTCCGGAGAACTCAAATAATTATAGTCGGCAGAACGTAAAAAACCGTATCCGTCCGCAACCATATCCAAGGTTCCCGTTCCCTCTAAAATACCATCAAAGTCGTATGGTCTGTCTTGTTTTTGTACGATAAATTTCGGACGATTGTTATTTTGCTGGTGGTGCTCCTGCCTTTTTTGATGTGTTTGCTGTGCACCTTGTTGATTATCTGCAGCTTGTTGATCAGTTCCTGATTGTGTCGCTTCCTCTTTCGAGCCAGTCTGTTTTTTACTTTTATCTTCTGCCTGATCACTGCTTTCTTCAGCAGCCTTAGCTTTAGAAGCTGCTGGTTTTGCTGTCGTCTTGGGCGCCGTTTTGGGAGCAGCTTTAGAGGTAGCTTTAGATGCTGTTTTAGGGGCTGCTTTAGCTGTTGATTCCTTTTCAGGTTCAGTTTTGGCTTTAGCCTGAGATCCGGATTTGGAAACAGCAGGCTTAGATTCTTCAACTTTTTGGGCATCCTCAGCTGCCGGCTGCTCAGCTTTTTTAACTGTCTTCTTAGGTGCAGTCTTAGGTTTCTCCGTTTTAGCAGTTGCCTTGGGTTTTTCTTCTGTTGTTTTCTTATCAACTGCATCCTGAGATTTCTCGGCTGCCTTGGCCGCAACCTTCTTGACCGGCTCATCAGTTTTACTTGTTTTAGCAGTTGTTTTTTCTGCTTCTTTTACAGTTTCTTTTGTTTCTGATGTTTTTTTTGCCGACGTCCTGGTAGTACGCTTAGCTCTTGCCGGAGCTTTTTCTTTTGCGGCTTTCAATTGTGCATTGATCACCGCCTGTTGATCTAAAATGTCATAAACAAGCTGTTGTTGTGATACAGAACCGGATACTTTAATATCCAATTCTGCTGCAATTTTTTTTAGCTCGGTCATATCCTTAGACTCAAGCTGGGTAAGGTTATAATTACTCATAAAATTTTGAAAATACGTTTATCCAAAGGTCTAAATTGTATTGTGGATACAAACGTTAGAAATAATACTTTATTAATTAAAATGTATATAATCGAATGATGTGAAAGCAGAGTAGCTTTATAGAAAGAACAGAAATACGCTGCAAAGATAACTTTTTTATTTTTCTAAGACAAATTTTTACATTTTTTCTTCATCTGATGATGCATCTGATCACTTCTACTCCTTCAGTAAACAAGAAGTCAAGGTTCTTAAGATCAGATTTGATCCTAAAAATTACACATTAAGCCACGAACCGGATTTTATCAAAATGGTGTTTCATCGGTACCACCCGACTGATAACCAACATTTGGATAAATTTCATGTCGTATTTGGTCATAGCCGGCCTGTTCATTCAGTTTTGATGGGAAAGCCTGATAACTGCCCATAAAAGCATCCTCCGGAGTCGTATCATCAATATTCGAGAATTTCGCGTAAATATCTTTGAATCTCAGGTAAAAATCATCCGTAGCACCATTTCTATGCTTAGCTATAATGATTTCAGCCAATCCAACCAGCGACCTTCCCTGGCTGTCTTCTGTAATTTTATAATATTCCGGACGATGGATAAAACACACCAAATCAGCATCCTGTTCAATTGCACCGGATTCACGTAAATCAGCAAGCTGCGGACGCTTGCCTTCCGGACCGGAACGACCTTCCACACCCCGATTCAGTTGTGAAAGTGCAATAATTGGTATATCTAATTCCTTCGCCAGGCCTTTCAATGAACGCGAAATAGTACTCACTTCCTGCTCCCGGTTGTTAAAACTCATCCCTGTAGCACTCATCAATTGCAAATAATCAATGATGATGCACCGTACTTTGTGTTCTTTAACCAACCTGCGTGCTTTGCTACGCAACTCAAAAATCGACAAACTGGGCGTATCATCAATGTAAATGGGAGCATCCATCAATTGCGTGATATTTTCGTCAAAAAGTTGCCACTCTCCGTCAGAAAGCTGACCACTTTTAATCTTTCCTCCTTCTATTTGGCAAACATTCATAATCAAACGGTTAACCAATTGAACATTGGACATTTCCAAAGAAAAAATAGCTACCGGGAGCTTATAATCAACAGCCATGTTTTTCGCCATGGACAATACAAAAGATGTTTTTCCCATGGCAGGACGTGCGGCAATAATGATCAAATCAGAATTTTGCCAGCCTGATGTTATCTTATCCAAAGTATGAAAACCGCTCGGAACGCCGCTGGTTCCTTCTTTTTGAGCTGCTTCCTGCATGCGGGTTCGCGCTTCTTCAATGATAGGGTTAATTTGGATAACATCTTTTTTAAGGTTATTCTGCGAAATTTCGAATAACATACCCTCAGTTTCTTGTATCAGATCATGCACATCTGTCTTATCCTCGAAAGCTTTGGTTTGCACTTCCGAAGAAAGACGGATCAGTTCCCGTGCTAAGTATTTCTGAACGATGATCTTGGCATGATACTCCAGATGGGCAGCTGAATTGACTTTGGTGGTCAGCAAAGTGATGTAATAAGATCCTCCCGCTTCATCAATGGTTCCACTCTTACGTAATTGTTCGGTAACAGTGTGCATATCAATGGGTTCCTGTTGTAAAACCAAGGATTGAATGGCTTCAAAAATACGCTGATGAGCTATTTTATAAAAACAGGCAGGCTTTAAAATCTCAGAAACTTTGGGATAAGCATCCGTTTCAAGCATTATCGCACCCAAAACCGCTTCTTCCAATTCAAGCGCTTGCGGTGGCAATTTGCCCATTTCATTGGGACCTATCACTGTGGATTGTGTCTGACGTTTGGTGTATGTACGTTTTTCTGCCATATTTTTCAACCGTATATTTTACGTATATTACAAATGACAAAAATACCGGATTAAAAATAAAATTCAAAAGAGATTTACAAATACTTATCAAAAGCTTTCAACAAATATTTGATACTTTTCAAACACGTCTAACTTGGGCCTAAAACCCCTGAACAAGCCGTATATGGCTGATCCTGAGCCCGACATGGAGGCATAGGATGCACCTAAATCGTAAAATTTATCTTTTGCACACCTCAATTCGGGATATTTTTCAAATGCAAAAGTTTCAAAATCATTGTATATGGTATCTTTCCAATTTTCAACAGGCTGACGGATGCTATCCATAAGATTTTGAGCCGGAAATTGAGGAGTTATGGCAGCATAAGCTCCCGCCGTAGAAATACGTACGTCCGGAATTATCACCACCAGTGTAAAATCCGACAGAGAAAAATCTATGGTGGTAAACACATCTCCGATACCGGTAGCATAGACAGGCTTGTTTTTGATGAAAACGGGGCAATCGGCACCTAAACGAGCGGCATATCTTTCCAATGCATCCTCATCAAGCTTCAATGCAAAAATTTCATTCAAAGCTTTCAATGTAAAGGCCGCATCAGCCGAACCTCCTCCCAAACCACTTCCGGAAGGGATGTTTTTAGTTAACTGGATATCAATGGCTCCCAAATTAAAATCTTGCTGCAACAAGCGATAAGCTTTAACTACCAGGTTATCTTCAGAGCTACCATCAAAAGAAGCATTCCTGACTTCTAAGCGACAATCGGTATCCTGCAGGTCGATTGCTTTAGATATAATCAATTTATCTTTCAATCCTATTGGGTAAAAAATGGTTTCTATATTATGATAGCCATCTTGTCGCTTTTCCACGACATTTAAACCGATATTGATTTTGGCATTAGGGAAAAGAAGCATCTGATTTATTGTTGTGTGATGTGCAAAGATAGGGAGAATTTACGATAGTTTTCCATACCTTTGCAAACAAACAACTCCAATCCTTTTGAAATTGGATCAGTTCATCATAAGCTCCAAAAATGAAACAACAATACATTCGCAAACCGGAATGGTTGCGCAACAAACTTTACAGTGCAGATCAGTACTCAACTGTACATAGCCTAATCAAAAAAAGGGGATTACATACCATTTGCACCAGCGGGAAATGCCCCAATCAAAGTGAGTGCTGGAGCCGTGGAACTGCTACGTTGATGATCTTGGGTAACATTTGTACCCGTGCTTGTAAATTTTGTAACACCACCACCGGTAAACCGCTGCCTC
>JAAYQF010000035.1 GCA_012519425.1 Bacteroidales bacterium
AAGGGTTCTGGGGCGGACTCATCATTAACGGATATGCACCGCTTACCAGTTCACAGCAAGAAGCGAAAACCGAAATTAATAACGATTACTCATACGGAGGTAACAAAACAAACGACAATTCCGGCTCGATCACTTACTTGATTTTAGAATCGACCGGAGCACGTTCCAGTGCGGATATCGAGCACAATGGTCTTACCCTGAACGGAGTGGGCAATGGAACTAAAATCGAAAACGTCTTTGTTTATGAATGTGCCGATGACGGGATTGAGTTTTTTGGTGGTTCCGTAAATGTTACAAACTTATTGGTCGTAAATACCGATGATGATATGTTTGACTTTACTCAAGGTTATAACGGAACACTTAAAAATGCTTATGGTATCTGGGAACAAGGATTTACAAGCAGTGAATCTGATCCCCGGGGCATTGAAGCTGACGGAAATTTTGACGGGAACTACAAGGACGACACCAATCAGTCGAACTTTAGGGTTGAAAACATGACTATTGACTTGCGTCTGGACCACAATAACGACAAAACCACACAAATGCAAGATGTTATCAAGGTACGTCGCGGTGCAAAAGCTACTATCGTCAATGCTCTTGTAAAAGGCATCGGAGCAACAGGCGACTTGATTGACTTAACAGACAAAAAAGGTGATGGTGACCTAACTTCAAGCATCAGCTTAACCAATTCCTTAACAAATCCCAACGCAGGCAAGGAGATCAATGCTAACGGTGAAACTCCAAATGTTAAGATTGAAGGGGGTAATACAGGTTGCCCGACGACTATATTTTCCTGGACAGGATATGAATTTTAATGCTTAACAGCGAATATCCCATAAACTCACACATATTGGGATAGTGTCATTGAAAATATGTAGAGACGCCATAGTATGACGTCTCTACATATTTTTTGTAACACATTGTCCAAATAATTGATTTTTCTTGTAAATATTAAAAAAGTGTTATACCTTTGTTACAAAATAGTTACAAATCTATTTCTAAGCAGTTTCAGAAAGTGTTACACAATTAATATTTTAGCCATGAAAAAAGTAATTAATTTGTTGACAATGTGCGTGATCGCACTCTCAGCTACGGTTCAAGTCTATTCCGCAGGTAATGTCGTACGAATAGATGAGGTTTACTTTACAGACGCTACTCAAACTCAACTTTATACCGGTAATTACCAGGAGTATTATAATAACGGGTCGTTAAAATTAGAGATTTGTATCAAAAACGGATTACCACATGGTACTTGTGTGATGTATTTTGATAATAATCAGCCGAAAGAAATTCGTTCTTATAAAAACGGGGAATTTGACGGTTTATGGCGTGTGTACAATAAACAAGGGGTGTTAATTTCCGAAGCCGAGTACAAGAATAACAAAAAAAGCGGATTGTGGAAGATTTGGGATGAAAACAGCACGCTACGCTATGAGCTAAATTATTCGAATGGCAAAAAAATCGGAGCATGGAAGGAATGGAATGAGCAGGGAGAACTCATTTGTCAAAGAAACAACTGATAAAACATCTGTTGTCATTGAATATCCTACTAAAAACAAAAAAGTAAGCACCACCAAGATGCTTACTTTTTTTATGTCTTAATCATTGAAAAAGAGATTACATTTTGTGACGACCTTCATCTGCAACGGTTAGTTTTGCTCTTCCTTTTGCACGACGAGCTGCTAAAACCCTGCGTCCGTTAGCAGTAGCCATTCTTTCACGGAATCCGTGTTTGTTTCTCCTTTTTCTGTTAGAAGGTTGGAATGTCCTTTTCATCGTTCTATCGTGTTATGTTGTTAATATTCTATTTTTTGGGACTGCAAAGATAGAATTTTTTTTGTTCACGGCAAAAATACAGCTAAAATTTGTGCTTAAATCCCGACAAAATTTCTTTCCAAACAAGAAAACATTGCAAGAATGGTTTTGTTATACTAAAATTTTACTAATTTTGTCGCAGTTTATCCATCAAGAATTTTTACAAATAAATCAGTGGAAATCATTCAGGTTTTAGATAAGAAATTTGCTCTCTCCGTTCCGGAAGAAGTGTTACAGGAAGCGGTAAAACGCATTGGAGAACGCATTAATCGGGATTTAGCAGGAAAGAATCCTTTGTTTATTTGCGTGTTAAACGGAGCTTTTATGTTTGGAGCAGATTTAATGAAAACAATCAATTTCCCTTGTGAAATATCCTTTGTCAAACTTTCGTCCTACGATGGTTTATATTCTACCGAAAAAATCAAAGAAGTGATAGGATTGAGTGAAAGTGTAGTTGACCGCAATGTAGTTGTGGTTGAAGATATAGTTGACACAGGCAACACAATGGAAAAAATCCTTTTATCACTTGGAGCCAAAGGCGCAAAAAGCATCAAAACAGTCACCTTGCTGTTAAAGCCGGATGCATTGCAAAAGGACATTAAGATAGACTATGTCGCTATGGAAGTCCCCAACGATTTCCTTGTTGGGTACGGACTTGACTACAATGGTTACGGGAGAAATCTGAAAGGACTCTACTCTGTTGTCAACGAATAGCATGTTAAATCTCATTATTTTTGGCGCACCGGGGTGTGGAAAAGGAACGCAAAGTGATTTGATCATTCACAAGTACGGATTGGCACACATCTCTACCGGTGAGTTGCTGCGTGATGAAATTGCCCGTCAGACTGCTGACGGTATGGAGGCTGACCGCCTTATTTCCAAAGGAAATTTAGCACCGGATGCTATGGTTATGCGGATGTTATCCGAAGCCATAGGCAGGCTGAACGGTACTTGCAAGGGTATTGTCTTCGATGGGATCCCACGGACTTTGTCCCAGGCTAAAGTGTTCGAGAAATATATGGATAAGGTAGGAAAGCCCACATCTGTAATGATAGACATTGAAGTTCCTGAAGAGGAATTGATAAACCGGCTCATCTCACGCGGTCAGGTTTCCGGAAGGAGTGATGATAAAATCGAAGTTGTTAAACACAGATTTGAAGTTTACAGGAAAAGAACCGCTCCTGTCAAAAAATATTACCAATCCATCAATAAATACGTCTCAGTAGATGGTGTGGGTACCATTGAAGAAGTATTTGAGCGCATCGAAAAAGTATTGTCATCGCTATAGTATTGTTTTCACCTTTTTGCAGTTGAGGCAGATTTTTTACAGGCTGAATTTCAGCCAAATTTTACTATCTTAGCGCTTCATTATAAACCCCGCTTTCATGTCGGATTTTGTTGATTATGTCAAAATTTATTGCCGCTCAGGTAAAGGAGGTGCCGGCTCAAGGCATTTCCACCGGGAGAAATTTGTACCCAAGGGAGGTCCTGATGGTGGGGACGGAGGACGTGGAGGTCATGTTATTTTGCGGGGCAACAGGAACTATTGGACATTAATTCACCTGAAATACGCCCGTCACGTGTTTGCCGGAAATGGAGATCCCGGAGGCCGTAGTCGCAGTACCGGAAAGGACGGCGAAGACAAAATTATTGAAGTCCCTTGCGGAACGGTGATTCATGATGCTGTTACCGGCAAATTTTTGTGTGATATTACCGAAGACGGACAGGAACACATCTTATTGGAAGGAGGAAAAGGAGGATTGGGCAATTGGCATTTCCGTTCTTCTACCAACCAAACTCCACGCTATGCACAACCGGGGGAACAAGGCATAGAGAAAACAATTGTGCTGCAATTGAAAATTTTGGCGGATGTCGGCCTGGTGGGTTTCCCGAATGTCGGAAAATCAACTTTGTTGTCCGTTGTTTCGGCAGCAAAACCTGAAATAGCTGATTATCCTTTTACTACCCTGGTCCCCAATTTAGGTGTGGTGTCTTACCGGGACAATCTTTCTTTTGTGATGGCTGATATTCCGGGCATTATAGAAGGTGCTTCAGAAGGAAAAGGATTGGGATTGCGCTTCTTACGCCATATAGAAAGAAATGTTATTTTGCTTTTTATGATCCCTGCAGATAGTGCCGATATCAAGGAAGAATACCGGATTTTGCTGAACGAACTGGAAACTTACAATCCGGACTTGGCACGCAAACCACGGCTGCTGGCCATTACCAAATCCGATATGCTGGATGAAGAGTTGATGGAGCATATGCAAGCGGAATTACCCGAAGATATTCAATCCGTTTTTATCTCTTCCGTAAGCGGGCTAGGCATTACGACCCTGAAAGATATGCTGTGGGAGGAAATCAATAGAGAATCCAATCAACTGATTGAATTGGAACACCGACCTTTGTTTGAATCTTCGCTATCAAGAAATAAAGACGACGGGACTGATGAAGAAGAGGAGGGAGATATGGATGAAGTTGAAATATTGGATAAAGAGGACTTTTTTATGGATGATGATGAACATGATGATGAAGATGATTTTAGTCAGTTTGAAGGCGTAGGTTGGGATAGTTAACTGCTTAAACGAGACAAACCAGAAGATGACATGATAGATCAGGTGACTATAGATAAGATCATGGATGCTGCACAAATTCAGGATGTGGTGTCTGATTATGTGACTTTGCGTAAACGTGGAGTCAACCTGGTTGGTTTATGTCCTTTCCACAACGAAAAAACTCCTTCTTTCACCGTATCTCCTGCCAAAGGAATATTCAAGTGTTTCGGTTGCGGAAAAGGCGGAAATTCCGTGAATTTCATTATGGAACACGAACAGGTGAATTATTATGAAGCACTCAAGCTTTTGGCTAAAAAATATCACATTGAAGTTGAAGAGCGCGAATTGACGGATGAAGAAAAGGCTATTCGCAACGACCGGGAGAGCATGTTTTTGGTCAATGATTACGCCCAGAAGTACTTCTCCAACATGCTGCACAATCATATAGACGGCAAGGCAATCGCCAAATCTTACCTGCAGGAAAGAGGTTTTCGGGAAGACATCATTCAAAAATTTCAATTGGGATATTGTCTGGATGAACAGAATACATTCACGCAATCAGCTATCAGCAAGGGATTCAATAAAACTTATCTGATAAAAACCGGTTTGACCTCCGAATATGAAAGCGGGCAAATGTTTGATAGGTTTCGCGGACGATTGATATTTCCGGTACATTCTATTTCCGGTAAGGTGGTGGCTTTCGGTGGAAGAACCCTTAAGAATGCCGAAAAAACAGCCAAATATGTCAATTCTCCCGAATCGGAGATTTATCACAAAAGCAATGAACTGTACGGTATTTATTTCGCTAAGCAAGCCATTGTCAGGGAAGACAGGTGCTTTTTGGTGGAGGGTTACACAGACGTGATGTCCATGCATCAAAATGGCATTGAAAACGTTGTTTCTTCTTCCGGCACATCATTGACGCCCGGACAGATCAGGATGATTCACCGTTTTACTGAAAATGTGACTATCATTTATGATGGGGATACAGCCGGCATTGCTGCCTCTCTGCGGGGTATTGACCTGTTCCTTGAAGAGGGATTGAATATTCAGGTGCTGCTACTTCCTGCCGGTGAAGATCCGGACTCCTTCTCCAAAAAACAAAACTCCGTGGATTTTATTGCGTATGTGAAGCAAAACTCCGTGGATTTCATTCGCTTCAAAACCAATCTTCTGATTGATGAGGCGGGGAAAGACCCAATCAAACGGGCTAAATTGATCATTGACATCGTTAAAAGCATTGCTATCATCCCCAATGCCATCATCCGTGCCGAATATGTGAAGGAATGCAGTAACTTGCTGCACGTTGAGGAGGCTATGCTTTATCACGAAATTAATAAGTTAATAAGAGCCGAGGCTAAGAAAAAGAATGAAAAAACTGTTGAGACCGTTCCCGCATCCAAGCTTCAGTTACAAGCCATTGAAGCTGACGTATCAAGTGATTATACACAGGAAGAAAAAAATATCTTAAAAACATTGATACGCTTTGGTACGAAAAAAATGAAGAAACCTGATGATAACGAAAAAAGGGAGAGTCCTGATGACAAAGGAGGGTCGGAAGAGTTGATCGTAGCGGGAGACTTTATATTTCACGAAATAAATTTGAATCAGCTTACTTTTGAAACTCCGGCTCACCAACAGATGCTTGAAGAATATGAGGAACATTACCAGGATGAAAATTTTGATGCGGAGAAGTATTTTCTTCACCATCCTAATCCTGATATTGTCAGACTTACAACCGATTTGGTTACTGAAAAATATACGCTGAGCAAGATACATAACAAAGTAATGCAGTCTTCCGAATCTGAGGAACACAAATTATGTGATCTGGCTATGCGTGTGATTTATGAATATAAAAGCAAGCTGTTGACGGACTTGATCAAAGAAAAATTGATCAGTTTGAAAGCAGCGGCCGAGGCTAAAAATCATGAGCTGGAAGATGCCATTATGTTGGAGTTGGGAGAGTATGAAAATATTAAAAAAGATTTGGCCAAACGATTGGGAGAGCGAGTGATTTTTAAAATATGATTAAGAACAAAAACGAAGAACGATAAACTGAGAACAAAGAGCAAAGACAAAAGAGCAAAGACAAATAAGAACTAAGAACGAAAAAACTATCAGCTACTAACTACCAACTACTAACTACTAAACATCCCCATGATTCTTTTTGACAAAATAATATTCGGGCCGGTAAAAAGCCGGAGATTGGGAGTTTCTTTAGGCGTCAATTTATTGCCTGTAGATGCTAAAATATGTTCGTTTGATTGTGTTTACTGCGAATGCGGATTCAATACGAGGATAAAAGAGGCTTCTATTCCGGGCAGGGAGCAGGTTTTTCAGGCCTTGGAAGCCAAACTGAAGGAGATGGTGAAAGCCTGTGAGTTGCCCGACAGTATCACTTTTGCAGGAAACGGTGAACCTACTATGCACAAAGATTTTGAAGGTGTTATCGACGATACTCTTGCATTGCGCGACCAATATTGTCCAAAAGCACAAGTTAGTGTTCTTTCCAATTCGACTCATATGCACAAGCCGGGTGTTTTCAAGGCACTGAACAAAGTTGATCAGAATATTTTAAAATTTGATTCAGCATTAGATGAGACCGTACACCGGCTTAATCGCCCTTTAAATAAGTCGTTTACCACAGCATGGCAAATAGAGCATTTTAAAAAGTTCAACGGAAATTTGATCATTCAAACCATGTTTATTCGTGGCATGCTGAATGACGGCATTATTGACAATACGACCGATGAAGAAATAGATGCTTGGATCAAAGCTTTACAAGTGATCAGGCCCAAGCAAGTCATGATCTATACTTTTGAAAGAGAGACGCCGACCAAAGGTATGCAAAAAATCTCCCTGACAGAATTGAATGAAATTGCGGAAAAAGTAAGGACGATCACCGGCCTTGATGTGGCTGTATTTGCCTAAAATCCACCTATATCAAGCATTAAAAAACACTTTTTTAACAAAAATTAGGAGTTTTTCTTTGAAATTTGAGAACAAATCCATATATTTGCAGCCCTAGTAATATTTTGTCTAACAATAAAACTGTATGCCTATTGCACATAATTACGCTTAAGAACCAATAATTAGGCAGTAATGAAAACACTGAATCATTTAACCGATGATATTCTGGTTAAGTTGTATGTGGAAGGCAACAATGCGGCATTTGAAGTTTTATTGACACGTTATCAATCGAGGGTGTATTATTACATATTTCAGATTGTACGTGACAAGGAGCTTACCGAAGACATATTCCAGGAAACTTTTATCAAAGCGATTATGACCATCCGGCAAGGACGCTATCAGGATAGCGGCAAGTTTTTGGCGTGGATCAACCGCATTGCCCATAACTTGGTCATCGATCATTTCCGAAAACAAAAAAACGAAAACACCATTTCGGCAGATAGTTACGATTATGATATTTTCCAACATGCCGATATCTCCGATTTGAGCATAGAAGACATCTTGTCCAATGAACAGGTTTTACGTGATGTGGTCAAGATGGTCAACTATCTTCCCGCTGTGCAGCAAGAAGTTGTACGCATGCGTTTTTTCGAAAACCTCAGTTTCAAAGAGATAGCAGAAAAAACCGAGGTCAGCATCAATACCGCCCTCGGTCGTATGCGTTACGCCTTGCTCAATATGCGCAAATTGGCAACGGAAAACAATGTATATTTGGAAATGAAGTAGTAGCAGGAATTATCTGAACACTACTTCATACTCCATCCTTGCTTGTATGCCTTGCATTTCGCAGGCTTCCTTCAGATGTCTGACAGCCTGATACTGATCACCCAAACAGGTTTTCATCCATTTGGTTTCCAGTTCGCTTGTCATGCTTTTCATCAGTTTGGTGGCAAAGTCTTCTTTGGCGGGATACTCCCTGATTTGGTATGCATCCAGACCGGCCTTTTCGGCAGCAATGGCAACAGCTTCATCTATGCCACCCAATACATCCACCAATCCATTTTTGAGAGCTTCTTCACCTGTCCAGACCCGTCCTTCTGCAATGGCTTTGATCTGGTCGGTGGTCATATCCCTTCCATCGGCACAGCGTTTTACAAACAGCTCATATCCGTTGTTCACAGTATGTTGCAACAACGTCCTTTCTTCTGCATTGAAAGCCCTGTTCAAGGAAGGAGCGTCACTTAACTTGTTGGTCTTAACACCGTCGTAAGTCAAACCGAGCTTTTTGTTTAAACCTTCAATATTGGGGATCAAACCAAAGATGCCGATAGAGCCTGTAAGGGTGTTGGGTTGTGCTACGATGGAGTCTGCCATGCAGGAAATATAATATCCGCCGGAAGCTGCGTAATCACCCATGGAGACAATCAAGGGTTTTTCTTTTTTCAAATTGCTGAGCGCACGCCAAATTTGCTCGGAGCCGTATGCACTACCACCGGGAGAGCTGACTCTCAGCACTACGGCTTTCACGTCCTTGGCCTTTGAAACATCATCAATGGTTTCCACCAATTTTTCAGAGATAATATCATTTCTGGAATTTCCGTCTATGCCTCCAACAGCATAAATGACAGCTATCTTATCTTTTTGGAACTTCTTACCTGATGGTACCCTGGTCATGGGTTTATGTTTTACCAGCTTATAATCTTCGCAGTAGCTCTTTAAAATATTATCTACCTCGTCCACATATACCAAAGAATCCACTAAGCCATAATTGATGTATTTTTCCTGGGGTTGAAAGGCCATCATTTCATCGGCATAGCGGTTTAATTGATCAGCGGAAATGTTCCTGTTTGCAGCAATTCCATCCACAATATTATTCCATATGGATGTGGTATAAGCTGTCACTTGTTGACGGTTGGCATCACTCATTTTTGTGTCGATAAAAGGTTCAACTGCCGATTTGAAAGAGCCGACCTTGACTACCTGCATTTCAACTCCGATTTTGTCCAATGTGTTCTTCAGAAACAACAGTTCTGCCGATAGTCCTTTTAATTCGAGTATTCCCGATGGGTTCAACAATACTTTGTCTGCCACCGAAGCCAAATAGTAATTGGATTGAAGGTAATTATCAGCATAGGCAATCACAAATTTCCCATCAGCTTTAAAGTCAAGCAAAGCATCCCGTATTTCTTTGATGGACGAAATACCACCGGTAAGAATACCACCCTTCAAATAAATTCCAACAATATTGGAGTCATTTTTAGCTTTTTCAATATTGGCGAGGATGTCATCCAATCCTACAGTAGCGAGGGCTGACTGCCCCGATAATTCCGATAGCGCATTGGTAAAAGGATCATCTTGTGAGCGATCCACCAATTGGCCCGACAGATCAAGCTGATACACAGTGTTGGGTTTCAATTTGACTGTCGTGTCTCCTGAAGTTGCGATGGCACCTAAAATGCCAAATAATACAAATATTCCCAGGATAGTGGCGATAATGATACCTACTATAGTGGCCAGTGTAATCTTAAAAAACTGTTTCATATAATTTATTAGTTAAAAATTGTTTTCAAGTTGTTGTAAAGAACGCATGTGTTGGTAGATTCAACCATGCATGCGGGGTTATAAAACGGGGCATAAAAACCAGCACAAAGATAGTCAAATTTAGGTATTTACAAGCCTGGTCTCACAGAAAAAGAGCGGTACGTGTTCCGAGTTCCGGGGTACGGGGTGCGGGGTCCGGGTTCACGAGGTCAAAGTGTTGCAGGACGCAAACCGACCTCGTCCGGTGAGCCGAAAAATAAGTAAGAACAGCGTTAAACTATCAAAATTGTCCGTAGGACAAACACGTGCATAACCCCCGGATTCATCCGGGGTGGAAAGGTCGAGAATGGTAAATAAAACTCTGTAAGAGTTTTAGGCAGTCGTGGGTTCAATTGGGGGCTGTCTCAAAAGTAAATATCTAACCAAAAACCCGCAAGGTGTCTTAGAAGTGTTCAAATGCAAGGCGCTGAGATTGAGGGCGAAGGAGCATACTGAAGTATGTGACTGAGCCCGAATATCGAAAGCAACGCAGCAGTTGGGCACTTATGAGACACCGCC
>JAAYQF010000036.1 GCA_012519425.1 Bacteroidales bacterium
GCCCTGGCGAGAACCTGAGATTGATAATTAGCAACTGGTAAAGATAGGCAGTAGTTGCGGCGAGATGTATTCTGTTGACAATGAATAGCAAGTCTTTTAAGGAGGTAATGCAGCGGTTTCGTGAGATCGAGTTTCACGAGAGCTTTGATATGATTGTAGCCATTGCCAATGGGGGAATTGTTCCGGCAGCAATCATTAACCAGCGGTTGAATATAGAAATTCAATTTCTTAAAATAAGTTTGTGCGACAACCATCAGCAAAAGAAATACGACAGTCCGAAACTTGTAGCGCCCATTGATTTTGATTTTAAAAACAAAACTGTGCTGTTGGTGGAAGATCGTGTGAAAACTGGAGCTACACTGCAGTTTGCCATGGAACTTTTGGCTGAAGCCAAATTGATAAAAACCTTTGCAGTAAATGGAAATGCCGATTATGCACTTTATAACGAAGCATGCTTTAAATTTCCCTGGATACTTTAAAGCAAATCGTAAATTCATCTGAATATCAATATCATCTAAAAAATAAACAATATGGACAGACGAAAATTCTTAAAAGCAATAGCATTAACCGGAGCGGCTACTACAGTCATTAAAGATGCTGATGCGATGAGCTCGCTTACACAATCCTTTAAGGCAGAGGATGCGGCAGCAAAATATGATTTAGTTGCTGTGTTGGGAGGCGAGCCTGAAGCTATGTTCCGAAAGGCCATTGCCGAGCTGGGAGGAATGAAAAAATTCATCAGCAAAGGCGATAAAGTATGTGTAAAACCTAATATTGGCTGGGATAAAACACCGGAATTGGCAGCCAATACCAATCCCGGGTTGGTAGCGGAAATTATTAAACAATGTTTTGATGCAGGTGCATCGGAAGTAACCGTATTTGACCATACTTGCGACGATTGGCGCAGGTGCTATGCCAACAGCGGCATTGAAGAAGCCGCCAAGGCTGCGGGTGCGAAAGTGGTTCCCGCACACCAGGAATCGTATTACCGGAGCGTTTCTTTACCAAAGGGCAAAAATCTGAAAGAGACCAAGGTGCATCAAGCCATTATAGATGCTGACAAATGGATCAATGTGCCTATCCTTAAAAATCACGGTGGTGCTCAATTAACCATTTCCATGAAGAATTATATGGGTATTGTGTGGGACAGAGGTTATTTCCATGCCAACAATTTGCAGCAATGCATCGCCGACGTGTGCACTTACGACAAAAAACCGGTACTCAACGTGGTAGATGCATACCGATTGATGAAAACAAGCGGACCGGGAGGCAGGTCACTCGCCGATGTAGTGCTCTCGAAAGGACTTTTTATTTCGCAAGACATTGTGGCGGTAGATACGGCGGCAGCCAGCTTCTTTAATCAGGTCAGAGAAATGCCGCTTGAAAGGGTAGGGCATCTGAAAAGAGGAGAGGAGTTGGGTATAGGAACCATGGACCTCGAAAAACTGAACATCAAAAGAATACGCATGTAAATTCAAATTTAATTGGGGATATACCATATGCTGAAAAAAATACGCGTAACGGTCTCCGTTATTCTTTTCACGTTCATCACGCTTTATTTCCTCGACTTCGCGGGCTATCTCCCCGGGCAGTTTAAGGTATTGACCGAAATACAATTTATTCCTGCCCTGCTTGCTCTCAATGTAGTTGTACTGGTTGCGTTGCTTGTGCTCACGCTGCTGTTCGGACGTGTTTATTGCTCATCCATCTGTCCCATGGGTATCTTTCAGGATGTTGTGGCGTGGGTTTCAAAAAAAATCAGGAAAAAGAAAAAATACACTTTCAGTAAGGCTAAAAATGTACTTCGCTGGAGTGTACTGGGAATAACGCTTGTGGCTTTCTTGTTTGGGTTTACATTCCTGCTTGGACTACTTGATCCTTACGGAGCGTACGGACGAATTGTTACGCATGTTTTCCGTCCTGCTTATCTGGCAGGAAACAATTTGCTGGAAAGCATTTTCACATCGTTCGGGAACCACACGTTTTATCGGGTAAGTATTTATAATTTAAGTGTTTTTTCCACCATCACAGCGTTGGTTACATTGTTCGTTATCGGGTTTTTAGCATGGAAAAACGGACGCACTTACTGTAATACTATTTGCCCTGTGGGAACGGTATTGGGCTTTTTAAGCAAGTTTTCACTTTTTAAAGTGCAATTGCTCGATGAGCAGTGCAATTCCTGCGGTTTATGCGCCTTCAAATGCAAAGCTTCGTGTATAGATGTGAAAAACAAGGAAATAGATTACAGCAGATGTGTTACTTGTTTCAACTGTTTGGAGGCATGCAAGCGAAACGGTGTGAAATATACTTTGGCTATACCGAAAAAGAAAAAGGAAGATAAGGGTACATCTGCTTTCACATCTGAAAAAAATAAGTCAATAGATGAATCCAAACGCCGGTTTTTATCCACAACCCTCATTACAAGCGTAGCTGCCGGAAGTTTGCTCGCACAAGAGGTATTACCCAAGCGTGAGCTCAAACGCCAAACGCCCATTGCCCCGCCCGGAGCGCTCAATGTTGAACGTTTTCGTGAGAAGTGCATCTCTTGTCACTTGTGTGTAAGTAAATGTCCGTCGCGTGTCATCAAGCCTGCCTTCCTTGAATACGGATTGGGCGGAATGATGCAACCCAAACTTTATTTTGATCGCGGATACTGCAATTACGATTGCACGATATGCTCCGAAGTCTGCCCAACCGATGCCCTGGTAAGGCTTACAAAAGAAGAAAAGCATCATACTCAAATGGGGCGCGTGAATTTCATACTGGAAAACTGCATTGTCTATTACGACGAAACCAGTTGCGGAGCCTGCTCTGAGCATTGTCCCACGCAAGCCGTACGAATGGTCCCCTACAAAGGTGCGCTGACCATCCCCGAGACCAATACCGATATTTGTGTGGGATGCGGCGGATGCGAATACGTTTGTCCGGCAATTCCCTTCAAAGCGATTTTTGTGGAAGGTTTGTCCACGCACGCCCATATTGAAATAGAAAAGGACGAAATAGAAGACATCGATGTGGATGATTTTGGATTTTAGCGAGTTCCGGGTTCACGCGATCTCGTACCCCGTACCGCGCAAACTCGCACCTTGTGAACCCGGACCACGGAACTTTTTGAAACAACCCCGCTATTTTCCTATCTTTTCGTAATAAAATTGCTATTTTTGCAATCAGAAAAACCATCGATTATTCTTAGTCAGAATCCGGGCTAAGAAATCATTAAGGAATCATAGTGTCATCAATTTATAATAATCATATCATGAGAAGAGAAGCTTTTAAAATGTATTTAAAACCGGGTTTCGAAGCGGAATACGAGAAGAGGCATAATGCCATTTGGCCGGAATTACGGGCTTTGTTGAAGGAATCCGGTGTGTCTGAGTATAGTATTTTTTGGGATAAAGAGACCAATGTATTGTTCGCTTTCCAATTGGTTTCGGGTGAAGGTGGATCTCAGGACCTGGGAGAAAATCCTATTGTACAAAAATGGTGGGCATATATGGCGGACATTATGGAAACTAATGCCGACAACTCCCCTGTTTCCATTCCGTTAAAGGAGGTTTTTTATATGCCGTGAGGATTTTGCTATTGTGTTTTCCCAATTATTTAATCCTTTCCTTTTGGTGTTGAATGTTTAATACGACAACCAAAAAGTAAAATTTAATCGTATGAAAGTTATTAATTATACTTTGTGGCTTGCTTGCATATTTATAATGGTGTCAGGTCATGCAAGTTGTGCTTTGGCACCATCGAATGAGCAAAAGCCGGATGATATGCGACCGGTGACAGTACCGGACGAATTAGACATAGATCCATTTTATAAGAAATATGTAGATGCTGACGGTATCCCTGTGGTATCGTCTGAAAATGTTGCTGATGAGGCTTTGATGCGTGCAAGAAGCGTGATTCTCCAGATGCTGTCTAAGAGGTCAGACATCCATGAGCAAATGGTAAAAAAAGGATGTAAAGTGATGATTATTGGTAAAGATGAAGAGGTTTGTGACATTCCCGAATATGCACATATCTGTGATACTCCTGAAAATATAGCATATTGGAATTGGCGGGCACGTGGTTTTGGAGGGGCTCCTGAACATGATTTTAGTGCCAGTTGCGGAGAAGAGAATGTGCTGGGTTTGGAAAAGGATAAGTATTATGGGGAAAGTATTTTAGTGCATGAGTTTGCCCATATTATTCATATGGTTGGGATAGTTGATATAGAACCCGATTTCGACGAACGTTTGGAAGCAATGCGGCAAAATGCCATAGAGAAAGGACTATGGAAAGATACTTACTGCATAAGTAATAAAGAAGAGTACTTTGCTGAAACGGTGCAGAGTTTTTTCAATACCAATGCTTACTCAGAAGAGCCTGATGGAGTACATAATGCCATCAACAATCGAAGTAAACTTCAGTCTTATGACCCTGAGATGTATGATTTTTTACTGGCGTATTTTTCTGAGATCGACCTAAATCTCGTTCAGAGTCAAAAGCATTAACGGGTTTATTTTGGCGAAGAACTTGTTTTAAAATTTGAAACCAATTATACTTTTGATTTTCTATTATGTTTTCAAAGGAAACTTATATTCAGAGGAGGAAAGCACTGGGGCAACATGTGGGCTCCGGTGTTTTGTTGTTTTTGGGGAATGAGGCTTGTGGGATGAATTACGCTGATAACGCCTATGATTTCAGGCAAGATTCTACATTTCTATATTACTTCGGCTTGCAAACTGCTCATCTGCTGGCAATCATCAATATTGATGAAGGTGAAACCATTGTGTTTGGCGATGAGTTAACCATAGATGATATTGTGTGGATGGGTAATCAGCCGGGGCTGACTGAGCAGTGTGAAAGGATAGGTGTATATAAAACTCAGTCCTATGGCGATGCGGCTTCATACCTTGAGCGGGTGCATTGAAAAAGGACAGCAAATTCATTATTTACCGCCCTATCGGGCTGAGCACAGCCTGAAATTGCATGATTTATTGAACATCTCTTACAGACAGGTCGAACAGACTGTATCTGTTGACTTTATCAAAGCGGTGGTTGCTCAGAGGTCTATCAAGACTTCCGAAGAAATCGCAGAAATAGAAAAGGCTTGTAATATTACGGCCGATATGCATTTAACCGCTATGCGTGTGTTGCGCGAAGGGATGAAGGAGTGGGAGATAGTGGCAGCGGTGACAGCCGTTGCCCTCGCTGCAGGCGGACGATTGTCATTTCCTGTTATTGCAACCATCAACGGTCAGACACTGCACAATTGCTATTATGGCAATACGGTAAAGGAAGGTGATATGTTCCTCCTGGATGCCGGGGCTGAAACCGCCATGGGTTATGCGGGAGATATGTCCTCGACTATTCCGGTGGGTAAGCGTTTTACATCTCAGCAAAAAGAAATTTACGACATCCAACTGGCCTCTCACCAGGCTGCGGTGAATGCGCTGCGTCCGGGTGTGCCTTTTACCGGGGTTTATGATATAGCTTGCAAAACTATTTGCGAGGGATTAAAAGCTATTGGATTGATGAAAGGTGATGTGGATGAGGCTGTTGCTTTGGGAGCGCACGCCATGTTTTTTCAGTGTGGACTGGGACATATGATGGGCCTGGATGTGCATGATATGGAAAATTTGGGGGAGATTTGGGTAGGATATGATGGGCAACCCAAAAGTACGCAGTTCGGTCGCAAGTCATTGCGTTTGGGCCGCAAGCTTGAACCCGGCTTTGTATTGACCATAGAGCCAGGCATTTACTTTATTCCTGAACTTATCGATTTATGGAAGAAAGAACGCAAGTTTGAGTCTTTTATCAATTATTCTCTTCTTGAGCATTTCAGAGACTTCGGTGGATTAAGGAATGAGGAGGATTTTCTGATTACGGAAGATGGATGCCGGTTGTTGGGAAAGAAAATTCCACTGACAACGGAGGAGGTAGAACAATTAAGATGAAATGAGGCTGTTTCAAAACAAGTCAAGTTATAATCGTATGAACAAAAAGAACAGATCTTTGATTTTCGTATTGATTGCAGTATTGAGCTGGTCCACCGTTGCCACATCATTTAAAATTGCACTGAGGTATTTTTCTCATTTTGAGATGCTGGTTGTGGCAGCTTTGACAGCATTTTTAATATTGGCACTGGTGACCACAGTTCAAAGGAAATGGTCTTACCTGTCACAATTGTCAAAAAAACAGTGGGGGAGATACGCACTGATTGGATTGTTGAATCCGGTCATTTATTATTTGGTGTTGTTTAAAGCCTATGATTTATTGCCGGCACAAATTGCGCAACCCATCAATTATTTTTGGCCCATCGTCTTATTAGTTCTGTTGGCGGTGGTAACACGCAGAGCTATTCCTTTGATAAAGTATTTTGGTATGGCTGTTTCGCTGGCCGGGGTTGCCGTGATCTCATCAGGGTCAGGTTCTGTTCTTGGGACTTCCGTGCCGGTTGCCGGACTGCTGCTGGCATTGTTAAGCGCTTTTTTATGGGCTTTCTTCTGGATAGTGAATCAAGCGAACAAAGAAATTGATGGTACAGTCAGTCTGATGCTTATCTTTTTCTTCGGCTCGGTTTATTTGCTGTCGGCTGCCTTTTTTGTACCTGTTAATCTGCACTCATTACCGGGAGTGTTGGCGGGTATGTATGTTGGTGCATTTGAAATGGCTGTCCCCTTTGTCTTTTTTGGAATGGCACTCAAAGAAACCGATAATCCCGTTTTGATCAACCAACTTTGTTACCTGTCACCTTTCCTTTCCCTCTTTATCATACAATTTGTGTTGAGAGAAAACATTTCCCTGACGACCTTCGTCGGGCTGTTGTTGATCGTAGCCGGCATCATCTTTAATGAATACCTGGCCGGCCACATTCAATCAAAGATTACCTCCCGCCGCAAGAAGGGGATAATGTAAGTGTTAATCCGGCTAATCCACAGTCTAAATATTCTGTCATTCGCCCAATCAATTATTCTTGTGCTTCTTCAGTCTCGTGTGGAGTTTTCTTTAAAGTCATTCTCAAGATGAAGTAACCCACAATTCCGGAAGCCACAGAACCGAAAATGATCCCCAATTTAGCGTCATTTAACATATCGCTTCCCAGTTCGTAGGACAAGCCTGCCATGAAGAGCGAAACGGTAAATCCGATTCCGCATAACATAGCTAAACCACTTAAATTAGCCCAATTCATGCCGTCAGGCATTTTGGATATCCTGAGTTTGATAGCCAGGAAGGTAAATGAAAATATTCCCAAAAATTTACCAATTAAGAGACCGAAGAAAATGCTGGATGACACTCCTTCGAGCAAGTTAATGTCGGACAAGTTGAAGATAACTCCGGCATTTGCAAAGGCAAACAGAGGCATGATGATGTAGTTTACCAGATCACCCAGGGTGTCTTCAATATCTTGCAGCGGACTGATGGCACGGTCAGACGCAGCTTCAATCCTTGACAAATATTTAACTTGCAAACCGGATAACATCCTGTCTTCTTTGGAGTCACCCTCGCGAATAGTAGTTTTAATAACATCCAAATCCCTTTGCATGCTATCTGTGTACTTTTTCAAGTCGATGTAGGGACGCGCAGGTATCGTGAAAGCCACGAGAACACCCGAGATAGTGGGATGAATACCCGCTTGTAAAAAGAGATACCAGATGGCTAAACCCAGGAAAAAATAATAGAGCTGGTTGTTTATCCTCAACCGATTTCCCAGATAGAGCAAGCCAAACAGCACCAACGAAATGCCCAACATAATTAGAGATTGGGTGGTGAGGTGACTGTAAACCACGGCGATGACCAGGATACCACCTATGTCGTCCGCAATGGCTGATGTTAGTAAGAAAATTTTTAAACTCAGGGGAACCCTTTTGCCCAATAAGCTTAACACTCCTAAGGAAAAAGCGATATCTGTGGCCATGGGGATGGCTGCTCCACGCAATTCTTCCGGAGACAGGTTGTGATATTTACCCACCAACGTAAAAACCAGAACCGGCATAAGCATTCCACCGATAGAGGCAATAATGGGTAAAATGGCCTGGCGGAAAGAAGATAACTGACCAACCAGGACTTCGCGTTTTACTTCAAGACCCACCATGAAAAAGAAAATGGTCATTAATCCGTCATTTACAATCTCTAAGCTGGTTAATGACTTGCCATGATGACTCAGCAAATTAAAATCACCAAATCCGATGAAAAAATCATAAGTCCAAAGTGACTGATACCAGGAGTTCAACGGAGAGTTGGCGATGACCATGGTGATGGCCGCTACAATGAGCAGGAGTACACCGGGATTTACAATCGTTTTAAATCTGTCAACAAGACTGTATATAGGAACAAAATTCTTATTTCTATACGCAAAATCCATAAGTTAAAATATTTTGAATATAAATATGAAATTAGTCCAATTTTAAAACAGCCAGGAAAGCTTTTTGCGGAACTTCTACAGAGCCGATTTGTTTCATGCGCTTTTTGCCTCTTTTCTGTTTTTCCAACAGTTTTCTTTTACGACTGATATCACCACCATAACATTTGGCGGTTACGTCTTTACGTACAGCTTTGATGGTTTCACGGGCAATGATTTTAGCGCCTATGGCTGCCTGAATAGGGATGTCGAACTGATGACGGGGTATCAGCTCTTTGAGCCTCTCGCACATTCGACGTCCCAAGGGTACGGCATTGTCAAAATGGGTAAGTGAAGATAAAGCATCTACCGACTCACCGTTAAGGAGGATGTCTAATTTTATCAATTTTGAAGGTCGGTAACCATGCGGATGATAATCAAAAGAAGCATATCCTTTAGAAACACTTTTCAAACGATCGTAGAAGTCAAATACTATTTCCCCCAAAGGCATATCGAAAATGAGTTCCATCCTGCCTCCGGAAATATAATCTTGCTTGATCAACTCCCCGCGCTTTTCGAGGCAAAGTGTCATAATCTGACCAATGTATTCCGTGCGTGTAATGATGGAAGCGCGGATATAGGGTTCTTCTATTCTGTCGATAAGCATTACGTCAGGTAGACCCGATGGGTTATGGACTTCAATCAGCTCCCCTTTCTTTGTATATACATTGTAGGAAACATTGGGTACGGTAGTGATCACATTCATGTCAAATTCACGATCCAGTCGCTCCTGAACGATTTCCATGTGAAGCATGCCCAGGAAGCCGCACCTAAATCCAAATCCAAGGGCTACCGATGATTCCGGCTCGAAAGTTAAAGAAGCATCATTGAGTTGTAATTTTTCGATGGAGGCACGCAAATCCTCAAAATCTTCAGCATCCACAGGATAAACGCCGGCAAAAACCATGGGTTTTACCTCTTCAAAGCCTGAAATGGCTTCTTTGCAGGGACGTTTTACATGGGTGATGGTATCCCCGACTTTCACCTCTTTAGAGCTTTTGATACCGGAAATGATATAACCTACATTGCCTGCACTCAGTGTTTCAGTGGGCACCATGTCTATTTGTAAAATTCCTATTTCATCAGCGTTGTACTCTTTGCCCGTAGCCACAAATTTCACCAAATCACCTTTGTTGATGGTGCCGTTTGCAATTTTGAAATAAGCGATGATCCCCCTGAAAGAGTTGAAAACAGAATCAAAGATCAAACACTGCAAAGGGGCATCAGGATCGCCAACCGGAGCGGGAATTCTGTTGATGATGGCTTCAAGGATCTCCTCGATGCCGAGACCGGTTCTGCCACTTGCCCGAATGATCTCTTCCCTTTTACATCCCAATAAGTCAACAATTTGATCTTCTACCTCTTCCGGCATTGCAGAGTCCATATCCATTTTGTTCATGACCGGAATGATTTCCAAATCATGCTCAATAGCCATGTATAAGTTGGAAATAGTTTGTGCCTGTATGCCTTGCGTAGCATCTACAATGAGCAGTGCACCTTCACAAGCAGCTATAGATCGCGAAACTTCATAAGAAAAATCAACATGTCCCGGAGTATCTATCAGGTTGAGCGTATAGGTCTCTCCTCCCAATTTGTAATTCATTTGGATGGCATGGCTCTTAATCGTAATACCCCTCTCCCTTTCCAGGTCCATGTTGTCTAACACCTGAGTCTGCAGGTCTTTTTCCGAAACTGTGTTCGTGTATTCCAACAACCTGTCTGCTAAGGTGCTTTTTCCATGATCGATATGAGCAATGATGCAAAAATTTCTAATTTTGTTCATTCAAATGACCCTACAAATTTTAAGGATGCAAAATTAGTAAAAAAAGTCGAGAATAAATAGTGTTACCTTGCGTTGTGCAACACAATTGACACTTTTTCGACATCTCCTCCCAGCGGAGGGTTTAATTTTGATAATGTCAATGATATTGCCCGGATCTGGGAAAACTCTTGCATCAACCTGTCCATAATCCTTTGTGCCACGTGTTCTATAAGTTCAGAAGGAATATTCATCTCCTTTTCAATTGCATCATAGACCAATTGGTAATTTAAGGTATCTTCAAGTCGGTCAGTTACACCGGCTTTTTTTGTATCTAGATCCATGGCAACGGTTACCAGGAAAGTATTGCCTGCTTCTTTTTCATGCGCCAACACTCCGTGACAGGCATGAAATTTCATGTTTTCAAGAATTATTTTCCCCATTATTTTGTTGTTTCAATGCTTCTTGTTGCTTCAACGCTTCAATTTCTTCCTTGCTTAATTTCTCTTTTTTCATCAACTGATTGTAAATCATCAGCGCGGCCCAGGCATCAGTAGCAGCATACAGTTGTTGCTTATCAGTCAGTTCCTCACTTTCCCAGTTGGAGAGACGCTGGTTTTTCGATATTTTTTGATTGAAAACAATGGCAAATATTTTTTGAAGACCTTGTTCTAAAATACCGTAATCATTGACGATGTTCTGTAAGTCAATGATGTTTTCAGGTTTAAAGTTATAATGCTTATTGAGTCCGATAAAATCATCCTTCAAAGCCAGGCCAACTTTTCGGGTTGCTTTGCGGGATAAAAAATTTGCCAAAGATTTAGGAAAATCCATCAGATTCAATCTGAATAAAAAACATTGATCTGTAGTGGCAATTTGTAATAATGCAACCTTGTTGGTTTGTCCCTTTTTGAATGAAGGCTTGGTCTCGGTGTCAATGCCTACAATTTTTTGTTTACGTAGTATTTTGATTGCTTTCTTTGCCTTTTTCTCCGTGTCAACGATAATAATTTCTCCTTCAAAAAAGACGAGAGGCAGTTTATTAACCTCTTCCTTACTGATCGTAGCTTTGTTTATACATGTCATATCATCTAAAATCTAATCAAGCTGACATAGTATTATGCCGTGCAAAATTAAAAAAAATAATTGAGCTTGTTCATTTGAATGGTTATTCCACAAACATTTTTATCTTTGTATTGTGTTAACAGGTTCTTAGGCTTATTAATAATCCACTAATTATGCTATGATCATGCAGAATAAAATTGTAAAACTTAAAAGTTACGATCGGGTTGATGAAGCGAAGCTGGATCAGCAAGTGCTTACTGAACATGACATTTCAAGTTCCATTTACGATTCTACAAGTGCTCAGGTATTACCTATGCTTCAGGACGTTGGTGAAAGTGTTGTAGTTATGGTTTTTGAAAAAGATTATGAAAAGGCTCTGAAGGTGCTGAGTGATTATCACCAATATGATGGCGGTGTCTCATAAGTGCCCAACTGCTGTACTTCGACTTTGCTCAGTAACCACGTTGCTTTTGAGATAGCCCATCATCAATATGATGTGCAGTTTGTAGTCTTTCTGTCAGTATTGTATCTCCCTCAGCGGTATCATCACAAAATCCCTTTCATGCATCAGGGGATGAGGAATTTTTAGTTCGGGCAAGTCAACGGTCATGTCTCCGTAAAGCAATATGTCGATGTCAATGATCCTGTCTTTATACACACCCTCTTTGGTTTTTTCTGTTCTGCCCATCTTCACCTCTATGTCTTGAAGTTGATGCAGCAATTCTAAAGGAGCAAGTTGTGTTTCAATTAAAATAACTGCATTTACAAACAGATTGTCAGAAGAAAACCCCACTGGAGCAGAATAGTAGTAAGTGGATTGGCGTATTACTTTGCCCACTTTTTCAGCTATTTGCTGAATGGCAAAATCGATATTGTGTTCTTTTTTACCTAAATTGCTACCGAGACCGAGATAGGTTTGCATGATACAGAATGTGTTAAAGCACAAATATAATAAAAATAATGATAAAATGAACTTGAATTGATTTAAATGGTTTATCAAGAGCTCCATACGACAAAAAAGTCAAATTACAACTGCATGAAATTAAACCCTCAACAAATTATTCAGACCGAAGACGGTTCTCATTCCGTATTGCATTCTGAACTGCACGAAACTTATCATTCCATTCACGGTGCCATACAGGAATCCGAACACACCTTTATTGGTGCCGGCTTGCGGCAGTGTAAGCAGTCATCATTGAATATTTTGGAAATCGGCTTCGGAACAGGCTTGAATGCATTTTTGACTCTAGTTGAAACCGAAAAAACCCGACAAAAAGTGTTTTACACGGCTGTCGAGCTTTACCCAATATCCCCGGAATCTGCTGCTTCATTCAATTATCCTGACCTCATCGCAAAAGATAAAAAGGATATATTTTACCTTTTGCATACCTCCCCGTGGCAAAAACACATTTCACTGACGAAGAATTTTGACTTAAATAAGATACAGGAAGATTTCACTAAACTTCGCTTGACAGAAATGTACGATTTAATTTACTTTGATGCTTTCTCACCGGAGAAACAACCCGGCATGTGGACGAGTGAGCGTTTTCAAATGCTGTATGATTGCTGTAATCCCAACGCCATACTGACTACCTATTGTGCCAAAGGGGCGGTACGCAGGGCATTGCAGACAGCCGGATTTTCAGTGGAAAGGATTCCCGGTGCAAAAGGTAAAAGAGAAATGCTGCGGGCGAGGAAGACGACTTAGGAAAATAGCGGGGTTTTAAAAAGAGGTCCGAGTTCCGGGTTCACGAGGTGCGAGGTCGCGTGTTCCGGATTCATGAGTTTCGAAATAATCACTGCTGAGCAACTAAAAAATTGTCCGTAGGACAAACATGTGAATAACCCCCGGATTCATCCGGGGTGGAAAGATCAAGAATAGTAATAAAACTCAGTAAGAGTTTCCCTAAACCCAAATTGTTAAACGCCTACAGCGTTTGAGTAATCATAAACATCCAACTGCCCCCAATTAAAATTGGGGGTTATGCACGTGGAACTTCTACGAAGTTCAAATAGTCGCTTCGACGTTGTTCAGCGAGAATAATCGACCTCGGCTGGTGAACCGAAAAATAAGTGAGAACAACGTCAAAAATCGTCCTTGTTTGAGCAACGAAGTTGCGAGTTTGGACGATTTAGTTGTTCGAGCGCTAATTTTTCGAGTGAAGCAGGCGCAGTCTTGACTTTTTTTTGCTTCGGTCAAGACAAAAAATGAAGAAGAATTAGAAGAAATCGTTTTTTGGTTCAAGCCAAAAAATGAAGGGATGTTTCGAGCCCCACAAATTATTCCGTTTCAGTAACATCCTGCACTGTTGTTGCATCCTCTTTATCCTCTTCCTCTTCTTCCTTCTTGGGTTTACAAACCAAAATACTCAATTCATACAACAAATAAAGAGGCAATGCTACTACCGACATGGTAAAAGGATCAGTGGTGGGTGTTACCAAAGCTGATAGTATCAGCAAGATCACAAAGGCATATGAACGTACCTTTTTCAACATCTGTTTGTTGATCAATCCGGCTTTTGATAACAAATATGCCAAAACGGGCATTTCAAACATAATTCCCAAACTGAAAGTCAGTATATACAAACTGCCCATATACGATTGTAAAGCAATCTGGTTGGGAACCAAATCAGATACTTTATAGGTGCCCAAAAATCTTACCGTCAGCGGGAAAATAATAAAATAGCTGACAAGTACTCCTAAATAAAATAAGAATGAAGCAGATAAGAAGATAGTACCCACATGTGACTTTTCGTTGGGATATAATGCCGGTCGTACAAACCACCAAATTTCAAGTAAAATATAAGGTACGATCAAGACTAGTGCGATGCTGAATGAGGAAGTGATGTGTGTCATCAACTGACCGGCGAGATTAATATTGATCAGTTCAATATTAAAATCTTCCGGACATAAACCCGGAAATTTGAACAATTCAGCTAATCTACAAAGTGAACGATAAAACCAAAAATCCGAGCTTAAGGGTGCAAAAACAATATCGTTGAATACAAAATCCCTAAAAGAAAAGATAACTATAACGACTAAAAGTACTGCTATCACTATGCGGATAATGGTCCATCGCAATACCTCTAAATGCTCCCAGAACGATAAGTTTTTTCCTTCACCCATTCTTTTTGGTATAAGACCTGACGCCTATTTTTTATCAAGGTCATCCATAGTGGCGTTTATCTCATCATCAACTTCTTTCATGCCTTTTTTGAACTGGCTGACACCTTTACCCAAACCACGCATCAGTTCAGGAATTTTCTTACCACCAAAAATTAATAATATTACGAGAGCAATTAAAATAATTTCTCCGGTACCTAAAGCCCACAAGTAAATCATGTTTAACATAATACAATGACATTTTAATTTAAGTGTACAAATATACGCTTTTTAAGTGAATGAAAATGATATGCGACTTTTTTTTAAAAAAACAACAAATCCAATAGCTTTTAAATATTTATGTTGTCGGAGAAAACTCAATTATGTAAAAAGTATTTTTGATTGTATTTCAGTAAATATTTACGATATTTGTTAACTCACCAATAAATAATAATTATGAATGCGATGAGGTTTAGATTGCTCTTTCTTTTCATCGTTTCTGGCATTTCCTGTATATTTTCTCAGTCCAATAACGTTGATTATCAGTCGTATCGTGGAAAGGTTGTCGATCGGCTAACCAACGCGCCACTGACCTATTGTAATATATTGGCTGCAGGGACCAATATTGCAACCGTAACCAATGCTGAAGGGGATTTTTTATTGAAAGTTCCTGTTACCCGCGAACACGTAAAGTTGATCATAAGTCATATAGGTTATAAAAGTTCCATAATAGAAGCGGATGAACTCCGGGCTCAAAAAGGTATCATTGCCATGGAGCATGCAACCGTTGTCCTCCCTCAAATTGACGTATTGACCCGGGATGCCAATGCATTGGTTGCTTTAATGTTCGAGAAAATTCCTGAAAATTATCCTGTGCAGGAAATGTTTATGACTGCCTTTTATCGGGAATCTATCCGGAGGGGCAGAAATTATGTGTCTCTGTCAGAGGCAGTTGTTGAGATTCAAAAGCAATCGTACAATAATTACCGGCAGGATTACGCAAGATTGATCAAGGCACGTAAACAAACCGACTACACAAAATTGGATACCCTGGTTTTTAAACTGATGGGTGGTCCGTACAACTGCTTGTTCCTGGATGTCATGAAATATCCTACTTATCTTATGACTGAACAGATGTTTGAAAAATATGATTTTACCCTGGATAAAACCCAATGGATAGACGATAAGCTTATTTATGTGGTGGACTTCAAGCATCGACCTACTAAAGAAGAGGCACTTTATGCCGGAAAATTTTATATTGATGCCGCCTCTTTGGCTTTAAAATCGGCGGTTTTCAGTCTCGATTTGACCAATCAGGCAGAGGCAATCAGGATGTTTCTCCAAAAGAAACCATTCAATGCCAAAGTATCACCTATACAGGCCGATTATCGCATGGATTACGTTGAAAAAGACGGTAAGTGGTACTATGCTTATGGTCGTATTGAATTAGGTATGAGGGTGAATTGGAAAAGGAAACTCTTCAATAGTCATTATTATGCTACCATTGAAATGGCGGTTACCGATCATGAAATCAGTTCTGATGCCAAGTCAATCAAATTCGGTGACCGACTTCGTACCCGTGTAATTATTGCCGATAGGGCAGAGGGATTTTCTGACCCTGATTTCTGGGGACCACACAATGTCATAGAACCTGATAAACCCATAGAAGCAGCTATCAGAAAAATTGGAAGAAAAGCTTTGTAGACGAGGTCCAGGGTCCGAGTTCCGGGTTGCGGGGTGCGCGTTAACGAGTTGCGGGGTCGCGTGGTGCAAGTTCACGGGTTTCAGTATCCGGGGTGCGCGTTCATGGGGTGGTTTCTCGCAGATTGACGCAGATTATATGGAACAGAGTAAAATTTTCTCAGGGACTGGTTTCAAAGTCAGTCCCTGAGTTCTTGTCCTGATTTTTTAAATACATATCCTTTTCTTTGTGAAAAGTTTTTGCCATGCACTTAGAAAAAAGGCATTGTTATCTTTTGATAAGTTTCAACGTTGTATATTGTCCGGCACTGTTTATTTTTACATAATAAACACCTTGAGTTAAGGCTGAGATGTTGAGTTGGGTAGCCGGACCGTAATAAACTGCCGACAATCTGCCTGAAACATCAAAGATATCCACAGCATCAATGCGTTGACTCGAGCGGATATTTAAAATATCTTTCGCCGGATTCGGATATATGGAGGTATGCATAGAACCATCTAAAAAAAACACTCCGGAAGTGTCCAATGGGGAATAATAATAATTAGAAACTTTCTGAGACTGACCAATATGCTCGTTCTCAATCTTGTATGGCAAATTGTTTTCAAAAGGCAATATCAGATTTTCTGACGGACAAGTGCTGTCTAATGTGATTTCTGTTTCCAATGCCAACACAAAAGCATCTTCAACAAAATAATATTCACGGTATATCACTTTATTATCATCTGATGCATCGTATATATATTCTTTTTTCAGGCTTGCTCTCCAGTCATTGATGGTATCATTGTAGTTATAGTCAATTTGACAAACTAAATTTCCCGATTCATAGGTAAATTCTGTTTTGCTTTTATCTGACCATTGATTTTCCGGTATCAGCGTTTGTTTGAGAATACACGAAAGCTCATTGCTTTGTTCATCATATTGATATACATCCTGTTCGATTAAAAGAAAAACATCATTTCTAAAAACGGAATATTCAATGTTCGACAGCAATCCGTCATCATTGTAAAAACAAGTGGATTTTTTATCCGTAATCCATTGATTGTTAACAAAATTCTCCTGTTTTTCAACGGATAGTTTTTCTCCGTCATACTCATAAACAGTTCTGGTAGAAGGAGTTATAACTCCCTCGCGAGGACGGGAAACAACTGAAGATGTTTTTTTACCGTTTTCATAAAAATGCTCAGTGAGGGTAGATAAATTATAAATCATATTGATACTGTCTTCTGTTACTATAAAAAACCGCTCGCTGATCAGTTGCCCCTGTTCGTTATACGAATATTGATACTTGGTAAAACCGGACACCACGATGCTATCCAATTTTAACAAGGCTTCGTCCGAGGGAGCAGCGAAGCATTTGCTTGTCTGAACCCATAAAAGACTCAATAAAATTAAAAATATAGTTTTTGTTTTCATTGTTTGAGGTATAAATCTGTTATTATTAAATTTACAACCGGATTATCCGGTGTCAAAATCTGAAATCTGAGGTTTTTAACACCTCATCTAAAGAATCCCGTAGAATTAAGAACTTTTCAAGTTTAATCGCATGTAAAGTTATACAAAATCATAATGCCGTAATTTATAGATTATTTTACCGACTCTTAAACGTATAACCTATAGCTGCGCCGCCCCATGGTATAAATTCTTTCCATAATTCCGGCTCGCTATCTTCGGTATCTTGATGATTCATAAACCAAATTAAAGGTGTGGCGGCAGCTTTTAAGAAAAGACCCCCATTGTCTTTTTGAAAACGATAGCCTATCCTAAATGGAAGAAACCAATCAAAACTACTGCTGTAGAACCCCCCTCGATAAGTGGCAAAATTTGATTTATATGTCACTCCCACACCCAATTCAAGATGATGTTTTGTCCCATATAAATAACTGATTTCAGGGGTGATAGGGAGATTGAAAACATTAAACTTAAATTTGTTGTTTTCTTTATCAAATTCCGGTAAATAACCGAATCCGCATTTGAAAGACAATTTATGTTTTTCTTGCAATTTCAACGTATAATCATATCCTATGCTGTACATTCCTAAAAAAGCATTCCCAAATGCTTCTGCGTACATCGTGTGTAATCCTCGTTGTTCTTTGTTAGGACTGTCTTGTGCAAAGCAGTTATTATTCACCGATAATATGAATGACAAACAAAGGATAATTGATAAGAGTTTTTTCATGGTTGCTGTCATCAGTGGGGCTGAATTAAATAGATTTTATTCATTCGTATTATTGGACAAAGTAACACAAAATAATTCAATAAAAAAAATGAGCAAAACTTCACCAATATTTCATTAATATTTCATCAAAGGCAAGCATTGATCTTTTGTCCGTTTTCCAACCCCGGAACCCGGAACTCGCACCGCGCACCACGGAACTCATACCCCGGAACTCGCAACAGTTGAACACTTTTAAGAAACCGCCAAGTTTGGACGATTTAGCTGTTTTCAGTTTTTATTTACTAAATTTGCACTCGCTTTAAAGAGAAATATGTCAGACGCAATCATACACGAAGTCACACAAAGTGAGTATAAGTACGGATTTACCACTGATATTGAGACAGAGGTGATCCCACCGGGATTGAATGAGGATATTGTCCGATTGATTTCTGCCAAGAAAAACGAACCGGAGTGGATGCTTGAGTTTCGTTTGAAAGCTTTCCGCCAATGGCAAAAAATGAAGATGCCGGATTGGGCGCATCTGAATATCCCTGAAATTGATTATCAGTCCATTTCATATTACGCAGCCCCCAAAAAGAAATCCATCAGCAGCCTGGACGAAGTAGATCCGGAAATTTTAGCTACTTTCGAAAAGTTAGGGATCCCCCTGGAGGAACAAAAAATCTTGTCAGGTATTGCTGTAGATGCGGTGATGGACTCGGTTTCGGTAAAGACCACCTTCAAAGAAACCCTGGCTGAGAAGGGCATTATCTTTTGCTCGTTCAGCGAAGCAGTACAAGAACATCCTGACCTGGTAAAGAAATATTTAGGAACGGTAGTGCCTTCCGGCGATAATTTTTTTGCCGCACTGAACAGTGCCGTTTTCAGTGATGGCTCCTTTGTTTACATCCCAAAAGGTGTACGCTGCCCGATGGAGCTTTCCACCTATTTCCGTATCAACACACAGAATACAGGACAGTTTGAGCGGACTTTGATCATTGCGGATGATGAAAGTTATGTGTCGTATTTAGAGGGCTGTACAGCCCCACAGCGGGATGAAAATCAATTGCATGCTGCAGTGGTGGAAATCATAGCATTAGAGCATGCAGAGGTGAAGTATTCCACGGTTCAAAACTGGTATCCGGGCGATAAGGAAGGTAATGGAGGAGTGTATAACTTTGTAACCAAACGCGGCATTTGTAAGGGAGAAGGCTCACATATTTCCTGGACACAGGTTGAAACGGGTTCGGCCATCACCTGGAAGTATCCTTCTTGTATTTTGAAGGGTGACAACTCCACTGCCGAGTTTTACTCGGTTGCTGTGACCAACCATTTTCAACAAGCTGATACCGGGACTAAAATGATACATTTGGGTAAGAATACCGGTTCACGCATCATCTCCAAAGGAATTTCCGCAGGCTTGAGTCAGAACAGTTACCGCGGTCTGGTGAAGGTGGGTCCTAATGCTGAAAATGCCCGGAATTTCTCGCAATGCGACAGTATGTTGTTGGGCGACAAATGCGGGGCTCATACTTTTCCGTACATGGAAATCAATAATGAATCGGCGATTGTGGAACACGAAGCCACCACATCAAAAATATCCGAAGATCAAATCTTTTATTGCAACCAACGCGGCATCTCCACGGAAGATGCGATAGGTTTGATTGTGAATGGCTATGCCAAAGAGGTGATGGATAAATTGCCGATGGAATTTGCTGTAGAAGCTCAGAAACTATTGCAAATCAGTTTGGAAGGATCTGTAGGATAAATTTAAAATATAGGTTATAATTACATACCAGGATATATCATGCTTGAAATAAAAAATTTACATGTCTCGATTGACGGCAAAGAAATTTTAAAGGGTTTGTCTTTGTCGGTCAAACCGGGCGAAGTACATGCCATCATGGGTCCGAACGGATCGGGTAAATCAACTTTGGCATCTGCCATAGTGGGGCATCCGGCTTTTGAAGTAACGAGCGGGAGTGTCACTTTTGAGGGGAGAAACTTATTGGAAAAAGACCCGGAGGAACGTGCCAATGAAGGTATTTTCCTGAGCTTTCAATATCCGGTGGAGATACCCGGCGTGAGTATGGTGAATTTCATGCGTACTGCCATCAATGAGCAACGGAAATACCGGAAATTGCCGCCCATGTCTGCTTCCGATTTTTTACGTTTTATGCGTGAGAAAAAAGCTTTGGTTGACATGGATAACAAATTGACTAACCGCTCTGTAAATGAAGGCTTTTCAGGAGGAGAGAAAAAGAAAAACGAGATTTTTCAGATGGCGATGCTGGAGCCCAAACTGGCAATTTTGGATGAGACCGATTCAGGCCTGGATATAGATGCCCTGCGCATTGTTGCCAATGGAGTCAATAAATTAAAATCACCTGAAAAATCGACCATTTTGATCACCCACTATCAAAGGCTGTTGGAATATATTGTGCCTGATTATGTACATGTGTTGCATGATGGTAAGATAGTGAAATCGGGAACGAAAGACCTGGCTTTGGAATTGGAAGCTAAGGGTTATGACTGGTTGAAATAGTTATCGGCTTTGTTTCAAAAATATTTTCATGGAAAAACAATATATAGAATTATATAAAGCCCATCATCAGTTGATCAAGCAAAACTCAGCGGCCGTTATCAACAGGTCGCGGGATGCTGCTTTTGCCAAATTTGAAAGTTTGGGTTTCCCCACCATCAAACATGAAAATTATCTGTACACTGATTTAAAACCGGTGTTCTCACCTGATTACGGATTAAATTTCAGGAGGTTAAGTTTTCCTGTGAATCCGTATCAAACTTTTAGGTGTGATGTGCCTGAAATATATAGTTATCAGTTTTTTGTGGTGAATGATGGTTTCTATCCCCCAAAGGAGGAGCATAATGGTAATCTTCCAAAAGGCGTAATTATCTGCGGATTAAAGGAAGCTTCAGAAAAACATCCTGAGTTGGTGGCTCAATATTATGGTAAGTTAACCGCTCCACAAAATGATGCTTTGGTTGCTTTTAACGAGACTTTTGCACAAGATGGCTTTTTTATGTACGTTCCGGAAAATGTACATATGGATAAACCGGTACAGTTGGTCAATATCATGCGTTCGGATGTGGACCTGTTGGCAAATTCACGCAACCTGATCATCATTGAAAAGGGTGCAAAAGCACAATTGTTAGTTTGCGACCATGCTATGGATGATGTAAACTTTGTGGCTAATCGTGTGTCTGAGGTGTTTGTAGGAGAAAATGCAGTTTATGAAAACTATAAATTGGAGAATACACATGATAAAACTGCAAATCTGGCAACAGTGCTCATCGACCAAAAAGAATCTTCCGATACTCTGATGAATATCATCACTCTGAACAATGGTATTTCACGCAACAATATTGAAGTGGCCATGAATGGTGAAAAATGTGAGGCCGAATTGTGTGGTATGATGATAGGAGGAGGTCAGCAGCAAATTGATAATCACACGACTATTATGCATAATAAACCAAATTGCCACTCTAATGAGTTGTTTAAGTATGTGTTGGATGATGTTTCCAAAGGTGCATTTACAGGAAGGATTTTTGTTGAAAAAGATGCCCAGCAAACGCGGGCTTATCAGTTGAACCGCAATATATTATTGAGTAAAAGAGCTAAGGTGCGTACCCGCCCGCAGTTGGAAATTTATGCTGATGACGTGAAATGTTCTCACGGTGCTACCATCGGACAAATTGATGAGCAAGCCTTGTTTTACATGCGCACAAGAGGCATTTCGCTTCCGGAAGCCCGTCTGTTGCTGATGTATGCGTTTGCGGCTGATGTGATTGAAAACATACGCATACCCAGCTTAGCCAATCGTATGAAGATGTTGGTAGAAAAAAGAATGAGGGGAGAACTAGGTATGCACGAGGGTTGTACCTTGTGCATGCATTGATTGGCAATCACATAATAAACAGATAAAAAAGAGGCTGTCTTTATTTTTGAGACAGCCTCTTTTTTGTGACTCCGAAAGGATTCTAACCTTTAACCTTCTGATCCGTAGTCAGATACTCTATACAGTTGAGCTACGGAGCCTTTTTGTAGGGGCACAAAGATAATGCTTTTAAATGTAAAATCAAAATTGATATGGATTTATTTACTTGGTTACTTTACTCATGTAAATGAGTCAATAACTCGTCAAGAGTTCTGTATGATAAGTAAGAACAGATTATGGTTGTATAAATATTTATGTAATGTTTGGTCAGGCAATCATTTTACTACAAGGCATTAGCAGCAAAATCTATCACTTCAGGCATAAATTCTCTGAAGCCTTCCCGTAAATACTTTTCGTTTTCTTTTAGAAATGATATGCTCAGTTCAGGATTGATGGCTTTTGCTTTATGCATATGCATGATGGTAAGGGTGTTATGCAATCCATCATAGCTGGCATATTTTTTCAGTCGGTTGGTGCTGATAAAATGGAAGATAAATCCCTTGACGCGCTTCGGAAGCCAACGATAGTTTCCCAATACTGAAAGGTAAAAGTTTGTAGCGAAGCAGTGCAAGTTTCTTTTTGGACTGTATCTTCTGAAGTCTGAAGCCAACAAATAATCGTAGTACATGTCTGCCATGATGCCTGAATATCTGCTGAATGTGGGTCGCAGAAAATGAACTGTTTCACGGAATATAGGGTGCTCATCGGTGAAATGGTCAATTTCTCTGTGCAACAAGATACCGGCCCGGATACGAGCCGGATAGTCTTCGTGTTGACTGCCCTTTACGAAATCACCGATAAAGTTGCCGACCTGTAATTTTCTGTCGTTTCCTGAAAGATATATGTGCGCGAGATAATTCAATGATAATACAGATGAAATAAATGCTGTGTCTTGGTGACAAAATTGCGTGTGCAAAGGTATTAAATAATTTAAAGTTTTGTGTTGTCGTTGATGACAGCAACAAATAATTGATGCGCCTTGATAATGTTAGGTTCTAAAATTATCTGAATGCTTTATTCTTTGCAGAGATGTGAGTGGTTTTTTCGTCGTAAGTTTTTGTGGAAAACAGCATTCTTACAGCTCCGCATTTTTTTACATCGTAACATTTAATCTTATTTTCAAGGCAAAATTGCTGTAAATTTTCAGCATACCAGGGCGAGATGGTTTGATCGATTACACAAATTTTGGGATGTACGCAGTTTAAAATTTCCGAAGTTCTGAATTTGAGTCCATTCCCAACAATCAATATATCTATATCAAAGGGTAGGGTAGTGGTTTTACGGTGCAATAAGCTGTCTGTTAAGATCAGTATCTTTTGCTGATTATAAACAATAAAGCTGCTGTTTGTTTTTGAAATCATTTTCGGCTCATTGAGTTTGCGGCTTTTCCAAAAGCCGGAAGCATTGCGGACAGCTGATACTGAGTCGGTCGTATACACCTGATGGTTAAATCCTTTGATGAGGTCAATATGTGTGTTTTTGGTGTCGGCATATATTACCAGTTGTTGTGTATGAAAGGTGTTGAAAGAAATTAACAGATGACTTATAGTAAAAGTCAGCGTCAAACACAGGCTTGTGAATAATGCTCCAAACTTTTTATATTCCAAATAAAAACAGAAGGAAATGATACTTAACAAGCAGAGTATCAGTTGAGGGAAGTTTATGTGCCAGACAGATACCACATGAGGCAGATCATGGACAAACCCCACTATCGTATTCAACAACCACAAAGAATGCTTTAAAATAAAAGCCGGGATAGCAGCCAAAAATGGTAATGGCGATAAAATCAGGAATCCGACAGCCAGGTAAATGATCCAACTTGCCAGCGGAATTACAATAATATTCGTGATCAAAAAATAATTGGGGAATTGATGAAAATAATATAAGGTGAGAGGCAATGTACCGACTTGTGCTGCGAGAGAAACGGCCATCGAATCCGTTAACCATTTCAACTTTTGATTTTTTACCTTGAATAAGGAGTTGATTTTTGGTTGAAAGTAAACGATGCCGATAACCGCCGTGTAGCTCAATTGAAATCCCACATCAAACAAAAGATTTGGGTTGCCGGGCAAGATGATAAAAGCAGAAACTGAGATGGTGTTGTATATTTGTGACTTGCGATTCAGTGCAGTGCCTATGGCAACCAAAGAGAACATGGTTGTAGCCCTGATAACAGAAGGTGGCAGTCCGGTCATAAAAGCATATAGCCAGAGTGCGCAAAGTGTAAAAAGCGTACTTAATATTTTACTTTTTGCCCTCCTGAATGCCATTGAAAAGATCAGTTGCAGCATCATGTAAATCACCCCGATATGCAGTCCGCTGACCGCCAAAATATGCATGACCCCGGCGTAAGAAAAATCTTCCCGCAGTTCAGGTTCCAACTCGTCCTTATAACCTAAAGTCAGTGCCGACAAAACCGCCATTTCATTTTTTGAAAGTTCAATTTTTCGATACAGTTGGAGCAGATAATTTCGGCTTGCCTCTGCAAGTGACGTCAGGGAGAGTCTCTGATGGTTTCCCGTACGCAACCATTCCTGAGATGAAACATAGGCTGTTGCACTTATGCCTTTTCTTTGCAGGAAAGTTGCATAATCAAAGCTTTCAGGATTTAAAGGACGGGGTGGTCGTTGAAAAGTAGTACGGAACAATAATCTGTCTCCTTTCTTCAGAGATTTTGCCCGGTTGTCCTTTTCAATGTATAAGATAGCCGTTGCATTTATTTTGACAAAATTGATACTGTCATACATGCTCGTAACATGTAGCTTGCAAGTTAATGAATTGGATTTTTCTACCGGTGTTTCAGATAATGTTCCAACAAACACCGCCTTAGTGTTAATATAAGGAAAGATGCTTTTTTGGTGTGCTGACTTAGCAAGTTGAAAGCCCCATAAAAATAACAGAATGAAAATTCCGGCTCCGAACAACCATCGCAAGCGATAGGTTTGTCGGGATTTCTGAGTCCAAAAGGACCACGCAATTAAAATCAAGGCAATGAGTAGCCAAGCTAAACGCGTGATCTTGAAAATATCGAAGTATTGAAAAGCGACAATACCGGATATCAATGCAAATAACAAACGCACAAAGGGCGTTCTTTGTAGGAAGTTCATTCGTAAACAAACAAAATAATGGCAATTGTTGCCTTAAATTGCTCTTCATTTTTTTGTCTTGATCGAAGCAAAAAAAATCAAGATTATGCCTGCTTCGAATATTTTTTCATTTTTTTGTCTTGACACAAAAAAACGAAGCAAAAAAAAGTCAAGACTGTGCCTGCTTCACTCGAAAAATTAGCGCTTGAACAGCTAAATCGTCCAAACTCGGCGGTGTCTCATAAGTGCCCAACTGTTGCACTTCGACTTCGCTCAGCAACCACGTTGCTTTCGATATTCGGGCTCAGTCACATACTTCAGTATGCTCCTTTGCCCTCAATCTCAGCGCCTTGCATTTGAACACTTCTAAGACACCTTACGGTTTAGCCCCTCAAACAAGGACGATTCTTAACGCTGTTCTCACTTATTTTTTGGCTCACCAGGCAAGGTCGTCTGTGTCGTGCAACGCAATTTCGGAATCCGCGTAAACTCGCACCCCGGAACCCGTTACCTCGCACCTCGCGAACCCGTACCCCGTACCCCGTGAACTCGGACCGCGGAACTCGCTACCTCGTACCCCGGAACCCGTGATTCAACATCCTTTCAATCATCTCCTCAGGATTATCGGCTTTAAAAACGGCACTGCCGGCTACCAAAACATTGGCTCCGTATTCAAACAATTTTTGGGCGTTGTGGGTGGAAACGCCACCATCTATTTGAATGAGGCAAGAAGGGTTGAGTTCGTTAATCATCCCTCTTAATTCATCCAGTCTGTTGTAAGTTTCTTCTATGAATTTTTGTCCGCCATATCCTGCAAACACGCTCATCAGTAAGACCATATCAACTTTTTTTATAAAGGGTCTTAAGGCGGAAACCGGTATGTCTGGGTTAATGGTGATACCTGCTTTGATACCTTGTTGGCGTATCAGCTCTATCACTTCTTCCGGCTTTTCTGTGGCCTCGTAATGGAAGGTAAGCATTTCTGCTCCCGCTTCAGCAAAGCGTTGCACGTATTTTTCAGGATTTACGATCATGATGTGTACATCAATGAATTTGGTGCAATATTTTTTAACGGCCTTCAATATTGGAAAACCGAAAGAGATATTTGGAACAAACACGCCATCCATCACATCAATATGTATCCAGTCAGCTTTGCTGCGATTGACCATCTCGCAGGCAGCTTGCAAATTGCCAAAGTCGGCTGCTAAAATGGAGGGGGAAATGATTCGTTGCATAATGTCAGGTTTTTATGCTACAAATGTAACAAAAAAAGACTTCCGTTTTTCGGAAGCCTTTTCTTTTTTAGCTTAAGTACATTTCAACATACTGATTATTTACCTTTTGCACCCTATAGTTTGCAGCGAATTGCATGATATTCCGGATGGTTTTTGGAGAGGGTTGCATGTCTATTTTACTTTCATTAAGTTTTGAAAAAGAGGTTTTTAAATCAGTTTTGTTTAAAGGAGTAATTGTTTTTTGCATAGGCAGTTTGTTTTGACTTGAGTTTCTGACTCATAAACGCATCAATTAAAAAAAAATTGTATGTTTGATGAAAATTTTTATCTTTTGCACTTTTATTATGACTACCCGGCACTCTATTCACTTTTTTTTAGAGTCTTTTTTAAATGAAAAGATAAGTGTTTTCCCAGGTTCTTCAGGTAAGTTGATAACAGCATCCGGCAAGAAATATTTTTTAAAATCGGGAAAACATTCCGAAACTTATATGTGTGAGATGCACGGTTTAATGGAACTAAGAAAAGCAGGTACCATTCAAATTGCAAACCCCATAATTTATGGAGACACATTTATTCTCACCGAATTCATTGAAGCAGGCGGAATCCCGGCAGGTTTTTTTGAAAATTTCGGACGAAATCTCGCACGCATGCATCGTTATACAGGAGAGAATTACGGCTTTTTTGAGGACAATTTCATAGGAGCTACGGTTCAGATAAATCAGGCTGATAAAGATGAAATGCAAGATTGGGTTGCGTTTTATTTTAATAAACGCTTACTTTTTCAGTATCAATTGGCTGAAAAAAATCATTTTGTTTCGAAAGATTTCCGGCGTAATTTTATCAAATTGGAAAAGAACATCACTGCAATTTTAGCTGATTCTGAAGAAGAACCATGCTTGCTTCACGGAGATTTGTGGAGTGGAAATTTTATCTGTAACCGGCAAGGTGAGGCAGTTCTGATTGATCCTGCCGTTTATTACGGACATCGGGAAGCCGATTTGGCAATGACTAAATTGTTCGGCGGGTTCTCAGATGCATTTTATAAGGCTTATCAGCAAGAGTATCCTTTGAAGCCGGGCTGGGAATATCGCGAAGATATTTATAAACTGTATCATGTCATGAATCACCTGAATATCTTTGGCAGGGGATATTTGGGCGAGACTGAAAGAATATTGGAAAAGTATGCGTGACCATGGCAGACAAAAAAGGTACGACCTGGCGATCGTACCTTACGCTAACTAAATAAACAATCAGATAATACCATTCACAGTTTGATCAATAACGAGCTTCAACGGCTTTCCAATCGATGATATTCCATAATGCATCCACATGATCGGGTCTGCGATTCTGATAATCTAAATAGTAAGCATGCTCCCACACATCAAATCCAAGTAATGGAACTAAATTTTTTGTAACAGGATTCCCACCATTTGCTTCCTTTACAATGGATAATTTACCATTTGCATCCTTTGCCAACCATGCCCAACCTGATCCAAAAAGAGAAACAGCTGCTGCATTAAATTCTTTTTTGAAGTTTTCGAAATTCCCGAAATCACGGTTGATAGCTTCTGCTAATTTTCCGGAAGGGACGCCTCCACCGTTGGGAGAGAATGAAAGAAAGTAAATTTGGTGGTTCAAAGACTGGCCGGCATTGTTAAATGTAGCGCCATCACTTTGTTTAACGATGTCCACCAAATCCATATTCTCGAATTTAGTGCCCTGAATTAAATTGTTCAAATTATTGATGTATCCTTGATAATGCTTGCCATAGTGCAATTCAACTGTTTGTTGACCGATAACCGGCTCCAAAGCGTTAGTTTCGTACGGTAATTTTGGAAGTTTAAATTTCATGATGATAATATTTAAATTGTTATACTTTGTTTTTCGTTTTAAGTTCTATGACTTTTACGATACAAAGATAACACATAAAACCCATAAAGTTTAATTATATAATCTATGGCTTTATGGGTTTTGTCTATATTTAATATGAAATTTAGTTGAGATCTGAGGTTAGGCGAGGGAAGAGGCTATAATCTTCCGTCCACTCCTTCCTTCAGTGTTCCTTTCACGTCGTACACCACGCTTTTGTCCTTTAGAAATTGTTGGATGTCCAATGAAATGAATTCTTGATGGGCAACGGTCAGAATTACGGCATCAAATTTTGGCTCTGCCTGGAGATGATCCAATGTCTGTACACTGGTAATACCATATTCTTTTTGTACTTCGGCAGGGTCTGCCCATGGGTCGTAAATGGTTACATCAACACCATAATCCAATAAACCGTGATATACATCCACAACCTTTGTGTTGCGGATATCCGGACAGTTTTCTTTGAAGGTTACACCCAACATCAGCACGCGGGAGCCTGTGATGTGAATATCCTTTTTTATCATGGTTTTAACCAATTGTGATGCTACGTAGCCGCCCATGCTATCGTTGAGTCTTCTTCCTGCCAAAATAATTTCGGGGTGATAGCCCACTTCCTGCGCCTTTTGAGCCAAATAGTACGGATCCACACCTATGCAATGACCGCCAACCAATCCGGGTCTGAAAGGTAAAAAATTCCATTTTGTACCGGCAGCTTCCAATACGGCATGGGTGTCTATATTTAAAAGATTGAAGATTTTAGCTAATTCGTTCACAAAAGCAATGTTGATGTCGCGTTGTGCATTTTCGATGACTTTGGCTGCTTCAGCTACTTTGATGGCAGGAGCTAAATGCGTACCTGCTATAATAACTGACTGATAAACAGAGTCAATCAATACTCCGATTTCAGGTGTGCTGCCGGATGTGATTTTCTTGATTTTCTCAACCGTATGTTCTTTATCACCCGGATTGATACGCTCCGGAGAATAACCGGCAAAAAAATCTTCATTGAATTTCAAGCCCGAAACTTTTTCAATCACGGGGATACAATCCTCTTCTGTGGCACCGGGATATACTGTACTTTCATACACTACAATATCTCCTTTTTGAATGACCTTGCCTACTGATTCCGATGCTTTAATCAAGGGCGTTAAATCAGGACGGTTGTTTTTATCTACCGGAGTGGGAACTGTCACTATGTAGAAATTGGCATCGCGGATATCTTCCAGGGAAGTGGAGCAGAATAGTCCCGGAGTTTGGGGTGCGGGAAAGGGGCTGGAGGGGAGAAGAACAGATTGTAGAACATGGTCTTCTACTTCTAAGGTGCTATCATGTCCGGACATCAATTCTTTTACCCTGTCTTTTTTGATGTCAAAACCCACTACCGGATATTTGGTGGCAAACAAACGAGCCAAAGGAAGACCTACGTACCCTAAACCTATTACTGCAATTTTTACTGTGTTCATATTTGATGTTTCCATTTTACTATAATTTTTTTCAATCAGCTTTTACCCTGAATTACCTTGTGCTTCGCGCTCCAACTTTACGGGCTTTCAACTGAACTCAGGGCGTTATTTTATAAGTTGTTTACATACCACTTTACTGCCTCCTTCAATCCGTCACGCAAAGAAAACCGAGGATCGTAGCCCAACAGCTTACGTGCTTTATCAATGGATGCCAATGAATGTGGAATGTCTCCGGCGCGGTATGGACCGTATTTAACCTCAATATCTTTAACTTCCGGGTTGTACTCGCTTAAAAATTCTTTCAGGTTCGCCACCAACTGCAACAGGGTATTTCTTTCGCCGTAGGCTGTGTTATAAACAGTGTTGATAGCCTGTTTGTCTTCAGTCTGCATGGCTAACAAATTCATCTGGATCACATTGTCTATGTAAGTGAAATCACGTGAATATTCACCATCACCGTTGATCACCGGTGATTCGTTGTTGAGCAATTGCTTAACGAATAAAGGAATTACGGCTGCATATGCCCCATTGGGATCTTGTCTGCGACCAAATACATTGAAATACCGTAGGCCTATGCACTCCATACCATAAGTTTTTGCAAAAACATCAGCGTACAATTCATTGACATATTTGGTGATGGCATATGGAGAAAGCGGTCTTCCAATCACATCCTCTACTTTGGGCAGGGACTCGGAATCACCGTAAGTGGAGGAACTGGCAGCATAGATAAACCGCTTTACTTTAGTATCACGTGCTGCAACAAGCATATTCAGAAAACCTGATATATTCACCTCGTTAGATGTTATCGGATCATTGATAGAGCGAGGCACAGAGCCTAAAGCAGCCTGATGAAGTACATAATCGATTCCTTCAACCGCTTCCCGGCAAGTAGCTAAATTACGTATGTCTCCTTCTATTAATTTAAATTGCCTGTTTGATAAGAAAGTTTCTATGTTATGGCGATGTCCGGTAGAGAAATTATCCAGGCAAACCACCCGGTGTCCCAGTGCCAAAAGGGCTTCACAAAGGTTGGAACCAATAAAACCGGCTCCGCCTGTAACGAGGATATTGTACATAATTTGTAATTTTTGCACGCAAATTTACATGATAAATTTCAATTTACATAAAACTAGCGGGATATAGATAAAATTTTTGTTAACTTTGTGAGGATTTCGTAAGAAACCACGTATGTTCATTCAATTTATTGAATCCGAACCTGATAAATAAATGACTTCTTGATCAATAATCTGTAACAAACTCCCGGGAAATATCATCACAAAACGGGCATGAACTAATTTCGCATGTGCGAAAGATCAGGTCAATTCACAGGAGAGAGTTCTATATAACAGTTTGATTATAAATCACAAATCATAAATAAATTAAAAGCTTATGAAAAGGAATACCTTTATTAAATTTTTAATGTCAGTAGCTTTAGTATGTACATACACTACCTTAATGTACAGTCAGCAGGCTTTCGGTAAGGATAATTTAGCGGTTCTGGTAGCTGCCATTGACGAGAATAACACCACAGTAAGTGTTGTGGAAGTCAATAAAACCGATGCTGATCAAACTGCTGTACAGACCATCAGTATTCCCGGTTCCGGAGAGAATGCCATACGTGTATCGGGTAGCGCCGGTACTACTTTATATGCTGCCAACTCTGCAGACGGAACCTTGTTTTGTTTTACGGGTCATAAAACTGAAGATGCTTCCAAAAATGCCAACAGAACTTTGGAACGTGCCGTAATTGCGTTAGGATATGATGGTACGTACGCCATTAAAGCGGAGTACACCGGAGTAAGCAGGCAACAAACCAGGTGTGCTACGACTTTTGATAACATCAATTTTTACATTGCTGATCAGGAAGGACAATATACGAATGATGCTGTTGAGCCGTCTCCGGCTGTTAATATCAGAGGGATCAAAATTTTTGGCGAAACAGTGTATGTTGGGCAACAAAGCAAGAAAGATGTTCCCCTGGCTCCTGTGGCTACTACATCGGCGATTACCGGTGGTGTTATCACCGATTTACCTTTACCGGGCAATATGGAACACGATTCAGTTGCGAACGATTTCTATATGGTTTCTTCCGGCGCTAACGGCAACAAGTATGATGTTTTGTATATAGTTGGTTCTTTTGCATATGACAATGGCTCTATCCGCAAGTATTCTTTAGTAAATGATAGTTGGAATTATAACGGCGTTTATTTAACTGACTTTGGAGGTGCTCGTTTATCTGCTGAAAAGGCGGAGACAGGTGCTTATCTATATCTGACAACCGGTCATGGAGGCACTGCGGACAATCAATTGATAAAATTGGTGGATGTAGCGGGTCACAACGCCACCATTGATATTGACCTCACTCAGAAAGTTACTTTGTTTTCTGCTCCGAGCGGTGCAGTTTTAAAAGGAGTAGCATTTGCTCCCAAATCCCTATCGAGTGGTGTGAATTCCCCTGTGGCTGCAGGAGATTTTAAGTTTGCAAACAACAAGATGATTTTTGGCCGGATGCCTTCATCTCCTGTAGAAGTGTTTGCCATTACAGGAGCAAAAATGATTACCTATAAACCGGCTGAAATGATAGAAGTAAATTTACCAAAAGGAATTTATATTGTTCGTACTTCCGGTACGACTGCTAAAATTATTGTAAAATAAATACATTTGATTTTAATCGTTGATTAGTAAAATGCCTTGAGAGCTTTGAGCTACTCAAGGCATTTTTTAAAAGTAAACAAATCAGATATTAATTTGCAGGTGATTTTTATGCAACAATCTTTTGAAACAGAGATTGTAAGTTTGAGTATTAGATTAAAATTTTATTCGGAAATTCATTTAAACCGAAATGCAAAAAAATACATGTTTTGTTTTCCGATACAAAGGTATAGCTAATACTTTAATCATTTTCTTAAAGAGTCCTACCAAAGTTCTACCAAAGTTCTAACAAGAAAGCTAAAAATTCATAAAGGATTTATCAGGATTCTCCTACATGTAAAAAAATGTATAATTTTACGGTTGATTATAAGTTTAACTTTTAAATCTTGATCACATTCCTAAACTTAAATTTCAGATAGGGTTGTATCAGGAAGATACACTGATAAAAGCATGAAAAAGGTATTAATGGTTGAAGACGATGTTTATCTGGGTACTACAGTTGCCAGTATGTTGGAAATGAATAAATTAAACGTCCTTTACCTGGAAGAGGGTGCTCATGTAATTGACGCCTTTTCTCAATTTGATCCAGATGTCGTCTTAATGGACGTGATGTTGCCCGGCGATCGAACGGGATTTGAGATTGTTGAGGAAATCAGACAGATAGATAACTTGGTTCCGGTTCTTTTTATTACATCTTTGAATTGTAGAGAGACTTTGAATCGGGCTTTTAGTTTTAGTAATGCGGACTATTTGAATAAGCCATTCAAAATTCAGGAGGTTTTACTTAGAATTAACAATCTGTTAATCAAGCAATATCAGTATAATTTGAAGGAACATTGTTTTAAATTGGGTGATGTCAGTTACTATCCGGATGAGCAATTATTGACTTACCAGTCTGAAACAGTGCGCATTAACAAATGTCAGGCTTCTGTCCTGGAGGTGTTGTGCAATCATATGAATTCCTTTGTCAGCAGAGAATTGATTGTACAAGAAGTATGGCAAACCGACGATTGTAAATTGAAAGAAAATTCATTGAACAATGTTCTCAGCGTATTGAGAAAATTATTATCCAGCGATTCCAGAATTGAAATAACCAGCGTTATCAGGCTTGGCGTCAGACTCAGGATTTTGGAAAACAATCTATCCGGTAAATTTAGATAAGAAAGGTAAGATAGATACCAACAGCATCATTTTTGACTTGAAAAATGATGCTGTTTTAATTGAAATAGATTAGAAAAAGTGTTTTACCTCTCTCTCTCCCAGGCCCAGGCCATGACACCGCCTTCCATTAATTTTACATTTTTATAGCCGTGGGCCTGCAGAATCAATGCTGCTTCATAACCTCTCAGAGAAATTTTACACCAAACAATAATTTCGGTATTTTTATCTGCGGGCAGTTCCATAATGCGTTTACGCAGTTGCCCCAACGGAATCAGCCGTTCGCCTATACCCAATCGCATCTCTTCAAATTCACCGGGATTACGGACATCAATCAATAGCATGTTCGCTTTTTCTTTCAGTTTGTTTCTCAATTCTTCGCCTGAAATACTTTGGTAAAATCCTCTTAGTTTGTTTTGCATGATGTGAGCGGTGGCAATGCTGTGATCAATAGCCAAAGAAAAAGGAGGTGCATAGGGCAAATCTGCATTCACCATATCTTCAACCTTCATTTTACCCTGAATTGCCATTGCCCATATAGCTGTTTGCTTGCTTACATCGCCGGGACCTATGACTTGTGCACCAAGAATTTTGTGCGTGGATTTTTCTACAACAAGCTTGGTGGTTAATAACTTCCCTTGCATGAACCCGGGTTTGTCCAAACTTACATTAACCACCGTTTCAATATTGGTAAAGCCCATTTCAGTGGCATTTTGTGCAGACAAACCGGTAGTGCCAACTGCATAGTCGAATACTTTGCAAATACTTGTTTGTATTGTACCTTTGAAGGTGGCTGTATTTCCTAAGATGGCATTTTCTCCCGCAACACGTCCTTGTAAATTGGCTAAATCTCCAAAAGGAGCATGCACAGGTTTACCTGTAATTAAATTAGGAATTTCGATACAATCACCGACAGCATAAATATCCGGATTAGAAGTTTGCATGTATTGATCCACCACAATACCACCCGTTTTTCCGAGCGTTAATCCTGCATCTTGTGCCAATTTGGTGTTGGGCTTTACACCTGTAGCTAAAACAGCTAATTCACAAGGTATTTCC
>JAAYQF010000037.1 GCA_012519425.1 Bacteroidales bacterium
ATCCACATAAATCCTTTCTTTATAAGCATATTTTGAAGGGATGGATAAAGCATAAGTCAAAAAATCCGGATATAAAAACGGAGAAGTGCTTTCACTGATTAGGTTAAAAAACAAAAAACCATTGTTATCACCGCAGTAGGCAAGATTATAAAATTTATAAATAACTTCGTTTTTGTAGTTTGCCAAAGACTTTTCAAATATAGGTTTAGCTTTGTGCAGTAGCACTTTTGAACTGATACCATCTGTAATTTTAGCTGATTGTAGGACTGTGTCACTTAAAAAACTTCCTAAAACGGCATCGCCTATTATTCCGGTATGTATCATGCCTATATTGTCGATTTTAAGTGCTTTTATGGCTTCAAAAGCATGACTGGCACCGGAATATACATTCAAACCATCATTGACTGCTACCACATCTTCTATGGCTAATAATCCACCTGATGTTAATCTAAATTGTTCAATTTTAAGTCCATAGTCCTCAGCAATCTGTTTGGGTACAACTTCTTCAACAAAACCAGGTTCGGAAAAATTAAATATTACCTGATTATTATATCCCAAATCATTGGCTACTAAAGCTACCATCCTGGAGTCCAGGCCGGCACTTAAAGTCGTAACAGGTGTATAGCCTCTTCTTTTTTCAAATTCAAACTCAGATCGAACAGCCTCTTTGAATAGTGTATCTATTTTACTTATAATTTTTTCTTTAGAGTCTGTAGTTTCCTTAATTTCACGTAAATGAAAATAAAATTTCAGCTTCAATTTTTTTTCTTTGTATATAGCATACTCTCCTGCTCGTATTTGCTTTACTTCTTTAATTAAGGTGTAATCATCTTGCATGAAACTGCTGGTTAGCAACAGGTAAGCAGCTTCAACATCTAAAGATTTGTTTATGTGCAAGGTTGACAGTGTTTTACTGAGCGTATATAAATCTGTGGAAAAAATCAGGTATTCTGAATGCTGAAAATAAAATAATCTTTTAGTTGCGGTATGATTGTTAAAGGCAATGCATATTTGCTGCTTTTTATGAAAGAAAAATCCTACAAAATTCCCGGTGAAAACCTTAAAAAAATTCTCTCTGTTTTCGTATAATTGACTGATTAGAGAAGGTATATCATCAGCCTTATGAATGTGTAATAAATCATCAATATTTGTAATCAACCCTTCAGTAACGAATATAAATTCGTCAGTATCTATCCAGTATTTGTCCGGCAAGAATTGTTCGGATGTAAGTTGTTCAATTTGAAGATTTACGTATTGAATACTACGTTTTATGTAGCCCTTTTGAAAAGGAAACAAAGGCTTCCAGTTGAAAGAAATTAATGGAAGTGGTTTGTTAAAAGATATGACTGCAATAAATCCGTGCATATTTGTTTTTTCAGAATGCTAAGTTTATTTTACAATTTACATAAAACAGCATAAATTTTTTTTGTCAATTTCGTTCGTTAAAAGTCTGCTGTAAGTATGATTGTATTAAATTGATTGGACTGAAACATCACTGATTTTCCAAAAATCCTTTGCAGTACATATTTAAGCTTGTTTTTAAAAGATAATGCAACTCTATCTGCAAATGTGAATTCAATATTTGAAAACCCTGATTTATAGACTATCCGATTTAAAGTATAGGGTGAAAACCAATAATTATGGTCTGTATTGATGTTTTCTCTGCAATAACTGATGTCATTTTGTGTAGATACATTGAAAACATTAGGTGCAGTGATAATGATTTGATTTACACGGTCTTTGAATACAGACATAATTCTTTGCAAGAAAAGAACAGGATTGTCAACATGTTCAATAATTTCCCCTAAAATTAGATAATCCCATTGTTGGTTTGCTTGCAAAAAATCAGGTTTTTCATTTTCTATATCCAAACAATAAACCTGTTTATAACGCAAGGTATTAGTGATATAATCTACTGCTTTTTTGTCGATGTCTATACCAATGCAATCTGAAGTGTTTTCAACCAAAAGTTTGTGTAACCAGCGATTAGCAGCAATTTTTTGATCAATCAATTCAATATGATCTGCACATCCAAAATGAATAACTCTTTTATTGGAACATATTTCAATTAATTTTTGATTTCTCGATTTGTCTTCCAGTAATCCTGCAAATGAAATTTCCAGACTATTTGAAAACTCTTCGCCTTTCAGGTATTTATTTATTTTTTCACTATACTTCATATATGATATCGCTGTATATTTTATTTATTTCATTGCTAACCGATTTATAACTGAACTTTTGCTTAGCAATACCCTGAGTATTTTCCGCATCATATGATTGATGATTTTCCAACATATGGAGAATAGCGTTTAATAAAGCATTTTCATCGCCAACTGGAATTAATATGCCGTTTGTTTGATTGACATGTTCGGCAATTCCACCTACATCAGTGCTTATAACAGGCTTTCCACTGGCTAAACTTTCACTTATTACAACAGGAGAATTTTCATAATTCGAAAATAAAACAAAAAAATCAGCTTGATGAAATTGAGTTGCCACTTCTTTGGGAGTTAATTCCCCGGTGAAAAGTATCATGTCTTGAGGAAATTTCAAATCATCAGCGTATGATTTTATTTTGTCGTAATCAGGGCCGGTTCCTACTATGACCAAGTTGAAGTCATTCCTTATTAAACTTAAAGATTTAGTTGCCCTTAGAATGCCCGATATATTTTTGACTTGATCGTCAAAGCACGAAACGTGAAGGATTTGTTTAATCTTGTTATGTGCAGGTTGATTAATTTTTTCAAAAAAGAAATCATCCACTACATTGTTAACTACTTGGTAGTTAGGGTTGTGAAGTTTGTGAGATTTCATGGCTTTTTTTAATCCTTCCGAAACGGGTAAAACTGCACTTGCTGATTTGACTATCAATTTGGTCAATACTTTTCTGAAAAAACCATGATAAGAATTTCTATCACTAAAATACCTTGACCAATGCTCTGTAATCACATATGGGATTCCTTGGGTTAGTTTCAACCAATAAGCCAACAAACCCGTTCTGGTCAGTACATTTACATGCACTATATCAGGTCTGAAGTCTTTTTTTACTTCCCTGTTACCTAAACGGTTAGCACGAAAATAATTGATGATTTTGAAAAATTTCCCAACAGTTCCTCTAATATGATTTGGATAATAAACGATTATTTCATGTAAATGCTCGTTTATGTTCTGTTTTATGATTTCAAATTTAGATATCTGTGGGTCGGCATGGAGGTATAATACGGTGACATCATTTTGTAAAGCAACTGCTTCTGCATGTTTTCTAACAAACAACCCCACCATAGCGTCCTCTCGGTTGGGATACCAGGCCGATAAAAATAGTGTTCGAATTCTTTTTTTCTGATGCATTGGTCTGTTTTTACACTCTCCCCACTAAAAACGAAGGTCTCAGCTTTTTTATTATGTGATATGGTTGATTTACAGCACCAAAACCTCTGTAAAACTGGGCAACTCCGGGTATGGAGGATCCTTCAAAATCGAGCAAAATGTCCGTGCCGGACGCTTTCCTAATAAGGTGATCAACCAAATAAAACATGGCCGAATCTTTTTTACCCTGTTCGTTTGAAACCGGAATCAAGTAGGTAAAACGGTCCTTGAATAGGGTGTAACACAACGCGGCTATCACATCTCCTTTTTTGTTGGATACTGCCTTGATTTGAAATATGTTACGTTCAAGTCCTTGTGTAATAAGGGCGTGCATTGTTTCTAAATCCGGGGATTTATATTTTCTGTTTACCGACTCATACAATTTTAAAAAATCCTCAGTATTATAATCGTGAACGATTTTTAATCCTTTTTTCTCAGCTTTCTGGATATTTCTGGCTGTATTTTTAGAAAAAGATCTTGATAGTTTGTCGTATGAATCAGCTAGGGACAAAACATAATTAGGCATTTGAAATGACTTGGGGTACAAATTCGCATGATTTAAATTAAGTTGATAACTGTACGAAGGTAAGTTTTTGACAAACATGCGAACGATTTCAGCGGGAACAGGTGCCTTGCCAAATACTCCAAGTTGTTGAGCCATGAGAGGCTGTACAATGTATGGAAGTTTGTATTTATATTTGATTGGGACGGGCATGACGTACTTTAAATCACTGCTGATTAAAGCTTCCCACTTTGGTGTTATAATGTCTAAATACCAGGACAATGCATACACTAAACCATTGTCAGCCTGTAATATCAATTCATCCCAGTTCTGTTTGTTGATGGAGAAATGTGATAAATGTTTAATCTTCATGTATGCGTGCTGAGAACCGAAAGTTTAATTTCCTCACAAAATTAATCAATATAAATATATAAACATAATTTCTTATTTTATTTTATTTTTTGAAAAGAATATAGTAATTTTGGTCTCATTATTTTTTACAATTCAACATTCAGTATTATGGCTAAAGAAGTGATTAATAGCTCCGGATTGGTGTACAACTCGCTGACTTCCGGAAGTATTATTACCGGAAACATCACTTCTGAGAGTGATTTCAGGATTGATGGCGAAGTGCAAGGTGACATTGACTGCAAAAGAAAAGTTGTAATTGGTCATACCGGCGTATTAAAAGGCAATATCACTTGTGAAAGTGCTGAAATAATCGGTCATGTTGTAGGCAATATTGTTGTAAATGACACCATTACTCTCAGATCTTCTGCAGTTTTTAAAGGTGACATTCAAACGCAAACCCTAGTCGTTGAACCCAATGCTGTTTTCAATGGTAATTGTTCCATGAAGAAGACTAATCACGATGTAACTAAAGTTTAAGCGTTGAATGTTTTCAGCGCTTTTTATTTGATTTTTTAAATATATGCATTACAAAGCTTTCGTTGTTGAAGAAGTAAACGGGCAATATTTATCTTCTGTTCAAACTCTTAATACTGCAGATCTTCCACAAAACGAAGTATTAATTCAGGTTCATTATTCTTCCTTAAATTTCAAAGATGCCTTGTCAGCAACAGGAAGCAAAGGAATTACTAAAAATTATCCTCACACGCCCGGTATTGACGCCGCCGGAACTGTCTCGAAATCAAGTTCACCTTTGTTTACAGAGGGGGATGAAGTCATAGTAACCGGTTACGATTTGGGTGTTAATACGCCCGGAGGTTTCGGCCGGTACATCTGTGTTCCTGCTGAATGGGTAGTAAAGCTACCTGACGGATTGACAATGAAAGAATCAATGATTATCGGTACTGCCGGCTTTACTGCGGGAATTTCAATGCTGCGCCTGATGGCTCTGGTACAACCTAATAACGGAAAAATCCTTGTTTCCGGTGCTACAGGCGGGGTGGGGTCGATGGCTTTGGCGATGTTAACTAAAAAAGGATATACAAAAGTCGCTGTATCGGGCAAGAAAGAAGAATATGAGTTCTTGAAACAATGTGGTGCGGATGAAATTATCGCACGTCAGGATTTTATGGCTGCTGATGATAAGGCTTTATTCCCTGCTGCCTATGCTGGTGCCATCGATACAGTTGGTGGTGATATTTTGACAAGAATCATAAAATCTGTGGGTCCTTTGGGTGCAGTAACTACCTGTGGTAGTGTCGCTTCAACCAATCTTCCATTGAACGTCTTTCCTTTTATTTTAAGGGCTGTGACCCTGATTGGCATTTCAGCACAAAATTATCCGACTGAACTTCGTGCTGCTTTGTGGCAACGTCTGGCGACAGACCTAAAACCTGATTTTTTGTTGAATATGTATCAGGAAATCACTTTGGAAGAACTTCCGGGAGCCATTCAACTTATTTTGTCAGGAAAATTAAAAGGCAGAACAATCGTTAAATTAGCAGTATAAATCGAATATACAGTTTTTAGTTCATAGTTCATAGTTCTCAGTTGTATGTGTGGAATTGCGATGATAAGGTTGTTAAAACCTTTGGATTATTATCAACAAAAATATGGCACCTGGCAATATGGTTTGCAGAAGATTTACCTGCTGTTAGAAAAGCAACATAATCGCGGCCAGGAGGGTGGAGGAATTGGTGCAGTTAAATTGGATATGCCCCCGGGTGAAGAGTACATCTGGCGCGAAAGAAAGGAAGGTGCCCATGCCATTCAAGAAATCATTACCGAAGTCAATCAACAGATTGAACAAACCGATCCCGATATAATTAATGATGTTGCCCAGTCAAAATTACACCTGCCTTTTGCCGCGGAGATGTACATGGGACATTTGCGCTACAGCAATTCCAATCAGCAGTTTAGCGTGACAAACTTACATCCCTTTTTGAGAAGACATAATTGGAAGAATAGAACTTTGTTGTTGGCAGGTAATTTTAACTTGACCAATGTGGATGAGCTATTTGAATATTTGACTTTGAAAGGCCAACATCCCAGGGATAAAGTTGATACTTTCTTGATGCTCGAACAGCTTGGTTACCGCCTGGATATGGAAGTCCAAAAGGAGTATGATTATATCAAACAACGCTATTCAAACGATTTGGCAATTACTCAAAAAATTGAAGAGCAATTAGACATAGCTTCCTTTATCCGGAAATGTGAATTTATGTGGGATGGGGGATATGTGATCACAGGCATGCTGGGACACGGTGACGCTTTTGTTTTCAGGGATCCAAAAGGTATTCGGCCGTGTTTCTATTATGTTGATGATGAGGTTGTCGTAGTTGCATCAGAACGACCCGGTATTCAAACTTCCATGAATGTAAAGGAACAAGATGTAAAAGAGTTGACTCCCGGGACAGCCATGATTATCAAAAAGAACGGAAATATAAAATTTGAACCCATACGAGGTGCTGATGAGCATTTACAAAAATGTTCATTTGAGCGCATTTATTTTTCAAGAGGGAATGATATTGATATCTACAAAGAAAGAAAACGATTGGGTGAAAGCTTGAGTGATTCAATATTGAAATGTATTGATTATGATGTAAAAAACTCTGTTTTTTCTTTTATTCCCAATACAGCTGAAGTGGCTTTTCAGGGCATGATTGATGGTATCAAGTCAAAAACGAATCAAAATCCACACACAGAAAAGGTGCTGATCAAAGATGTTAAATTACGTACTTTTATTTCTCAGCATAAAACCAGAAACGATCTTGCTACCCACGTTTATGATGTAACCTATGGATCAATTCGTCGTGGAAAAGTGGATAATCTGATTGCCATTGATGACTCAATTGTTCGTGGCACTACGTTGAAACAGAGTTTGTTGAAAATTATCAGCCGGCTTGAACCGAAGAAAATTATTATTGTTTCTTCTTCTCCACAAATACGCTATCCCGATTTTTATGGCGTAGATATGTCGAGGATGTCGGAGTTTTGCGCGTTTCGTGCAGTCATACAATTATTAAAAGATACCGGAAGGCAACATATCATTGATGAGGTATATCAAAAATCTAAAGCGCAAGAACATTTGCCCAAAGAAAAAATTGTTAATTATGTGACTGAGTTGTATGCACCATTTACAGATGAAGAGATATCAGCCCAGATTGCAAAAATATTAACGCCGGCTGAAGTAAATTGTCCGGTTGAGATTGTATATCAGACCATTGAAGGATTGCATGAGGCATGTCCTGATTTCAAGGGAGACTGGTATTTTACCGGAAATTATCCTACACCGGGCGGTAATAGACTGATAAACAAATCATTTATAGATTATTACGAAGAAAAAGAAATCATAGATTAAAACAATAAAAATATGTTGAAGGAAATATTGTCAATTTCAGGAAAACCGGGACTATACAAGCAAATTTCACAAGGAAAAAACATGATTATAGTTGAATCTTTGTCAGATGGAAAGCGTATGCCTACATTCCTTAGGGATAAAGTGGTATCCTTAGGTGATATTCAAATTTTCACCAATACCGGAGAAATAGCTTTGGCTGAAGTATTTAAAAACATCAGCAAGAAAGAGAATGCTCAGGTTTGTCCCATCGATAACAAAGCGGACAACGATACTTTGCGCAACTATATGCAAGAGGTATTGCCCGAATATGATCAGGACAGGGTTTATCCAAGCGATATGAGGAAGATTTTTTTATGGTATAATATTTTGATTAATAAAGGGATAACCGATTTTGAGTTGCCTGAGGATAACTCCTAATCAACATCAGCATCAAAATGAAAATCAAAAACATCATACAAGTCATAGAATCCTTTGCTCCGATTGCTTTGCAAGAGAGTTACGATAATGCGGGACTGATTATCGGTAATCCGGAAAGTTCTGTACAAGCAGCTTTGTTGTGCCTGGATGTTACAGAAGCAGTCATTGAAGAAGCAAAAGCATTGGGAGCCAATTTAATCATTGCCCATCATCCATTGATTTTCAACGGATTAAAGAAGATTAATGCTAGCGATATGGTGCAACGTTGCGTCATTCAGGCTATAAAAAATGATATTGCAATTTATGCGGTACACACGAATATAGACAATGTAATCAATGGTGTAAACGGTAAAATTGCAGATAAAATCGGATTAACCAACAGAAAGATTTTACAGCCTAAATCAGGTATGTTAGTGAAACTTATCACTTTCGTACCCAAATTACATGTACAGCGCGTTAGGGAGGCTATTTTTGAAGCCGGGGGCGGGCAAATCGGGAATTATGATGCATGCAGCTTTAATGTTGAAGGTTACGGAAGTTTCAGGCCCAATGAAAAAGCAAAGCCATTCGTGGGAAAACTGCATCAAATTCATTATGAAGATGAGACAAAGATAGAAGTTATTTTACCCGTATATTTGCAACATAGGGCCATTACTGCCTTGATACAAGCTCATCCCTATGAAGAACCGGCTTTTGATGTTATTCCCCTGTTGAATGCACACAAAGAAATAGGTTCAGGCATTGTTGGTGAGTTGATGAAACCGGAAAAGACAAAGGATTTTCTTCAAAGAATGAAGAATGTGTTTGATGTTAAAATAATTAAGCACACGGCATTAATCAACGAAAACATCCAAAAGGTTGCAGTTTGCGGTGGTGCAGGAAGCTTTTTGTTAGAAGAAGCCATTCGGGCAGGTGCAGATATTTTTATCTCCGGAGATTTTAAATATCATGAATTTTTTAAAGCAGAAGATAAAATAATCATCGCCGATCTTGGTCATTTTGAGACAGAACAGTTTACGAAAGACCTGCTTTTTGAAATTATTCAAAATAAATTGCCTACCTTTGCACTCCATATTTCCAAAATAAATACAAATCCCATTTTTTACTTATAACATAATGGCAACAGTAGATCCAAAAATAGAAAAAGAAATTAGTGTAGAAGAGAAGTTGTTTGCTTTGTACGACTTACAAAAAGTAGTATCTAAGATAGATGAGATCAAGACACTTAGAGGTGAATTACCGCTTGAGGTACAGGACTTAGAGGATGAAATCATGGGTCTTACCACGAGAATCGAGCATTTTGAAAGAGAAATAGGGGAGTACACATCTATGATTGCATCTAAAAAGATTTCGATTGAAGAGTCTCGTATTAAAATCGCTCGTTATCAAGAGCAGCAAAATAATGTGAGGAATAATCGTGAGCATGAAAATCTTGAGAAAGAAATTGAATATCAGAATCTTGAAATAGAATTGTGCGAAAAGCACATTCGGGAATACAAAGCGCTGAAGGAAACTAAAACAGAAGAACAG
>JAAYQF010000038.1 GCA_012519425.1 Bacteroidales bacterium
GTTCCTTCAAAATTGTTGATGATGGGTCTGACTAAGATCCCTGTTCCCCGGACAGGTGTTCCGGTATAATTATTTTGGACAAAGAACGATTTGGTTTTTGTTTTCCATCCGATTTCGACTGCAGGTGAAGTTTCCCCTATAACTGCATCGGAACGGTCGAAAAAATAAGCCAGAGTTTTGGTATTATTAAGAATGTGATCTATGATCGCCTCATACTCCTTGCTATCGAATAATGTTTCTCCATTCAGCCTGGAGTAGAACTCGACCGTTAATACATTCCTTGTGTTGATCTCAGCAGGTGGAGCAGGAGCCTCATATCCCTTATCTTCGATGGGATCGCAACAAGAGAAGAAGCCCGTCGTAACGACGGTTACTGTTGTTATTATATATGTCAACAATGACGGTAATTTCATCTTTCTTACTTTATGGATATTCTACATCAGCTACTATAAAACAGTGGTCTGACAATTCAGGATAACATACGACATCATACTTTTTTTTAATCCAATTTGACGGATTTCCCATCACATAGTCAATACGACTTTCCGGGTTATTACTCGGAATTGTATTTCCGGTACCTGCACCTATGTCCTGCCATTTAAACTTAGCATAATTCATGGTGTCGGAATCGGGCGTAGCATTAAAATCTCCTATCAGCAGGGTTGGCAATTCATGCTCATCCAGAATATTTTTATTGATGGCAGCCAACATGCTGATGCGCCCCTGACTGTCACCTGACACATCCAAATGTGTTACTGCCACCCGCACCTTACGTTTGTTTGGCAGAACCATATCAATCCATGCACAAGACCTCACTTCAGCCGCCGCAGACTTGGAAGTAATTGTTTTGGCATTGTAAAAGGGATATTTTGAAAGGATCGCATTCCCGAAATCTCCCCCGCCATAACTAAAAGCCTTACCGAAATAAGCAAACATGCCGAGCTGGACAGCCATTTCCGAAAGTAAATCTTTTTTACCGTTGCGGTTGGTGAAATTGTCCATTTCCTGAAAAACAACTACATCCGGGCCATATTCCCGGATACAGGTACTATAAGCTTCAGCATCATAATTTGCCAACTCACCGCCCTCTTTTATGTTCATCGACATCACACGCAGTGATACAGGCTGTGCCATCAAAGCAGGAGTTGCCACGATCCAGCAAATCAGCCACAGGCTTTTGTTCAATCTCTTTATATATCTGTTATCTATTCTCATTCATTCGGTTATCTTTAAAGCTTTAATCCCATCCCGGATTATTCGGACGCAGGTTGGGATTGCGTTGCATTTGAGTAAACGGCAGAGACAAAAGATAATGTTTGGTAGGATTGAAATTCCGACCTTCCTCTATGATTAAATATCTTTCACCATTTACATTCTTCCATTTCAAAGTTTCCAAAATATTGGGAGGAAGCTTATTTGGATCCAGCCATCTGCGGTTTACACCCAACAAATCTTCTCCCAGCACCTCCGCTTCCCTCCAGCGAATTAAGTCCAGGTAGCGGTGTCCTTCAAAAAACAATTCCACCGTTCTTTCTCTTCTTATTTCTGCCCTCAGATTCGATCCGGAAGGGATATTGGATAATGTCAGCGGCGTCATGCCCACACGGTTTCTCAACTGGTTGATGGTGCTGTCCAAAGTAGCTTGTGTAATGCTGCCCATTTGCTCCCGTGCTTCCACGTAATTCAACAATACTTCGGCATAGCGAAAGAAAATAATATCGTTGTCATCCTGGCCTACTCGCCCAACTTTGGTGGGTTCTACATACTTATAGATATAATATCCCGAATAGGTCATGCATCCGTCTTTATCGTTGGAAAGTTTCGGATACGTAAACAAGGTATTGTCAGTATTATTGGGATTGCCGTCCTTTCTTCCTTCCCACGGAGTATTAGGAGGCAACAAAGATTGTTTCATCCTTGGGTCGCGATTTTCGAAGACTTCCTCATATTTGTTTACTGAAGTCGGATCCCATATTTTACCGTCAGCGGTCAGCCAGGTTTCAATCATTCTTTTGGTGGGAGTGAACCGCGAGTAATCGTTTGGAACCCAGAGCTCACGCGACAAATTATGCGAAGTCCGGGCATCGGTGCCGAGATCAAAATTATAAACATAAGCTAGAATAGTTTCTTTATTTGCACTTACGCGGGAAGCCCTGCCTGTAAAATTAAAGAGATTGCGGTAATCATTTTGTGTGTCACCCGTGGTATAAAGTGAATAACCCAAATTCATGGCACGTCTTGCCGCATCGGCAGCCTGACTCCATTTTTCGTTATACAGATAAATCCGGGACAGCAATGTAAGAGCCGCTCCCTGAGAGATACGTCCGAACTCGGCAGAAGCAGGAGCAATGAACTCAGGAAGATTCTGATAGGTTCTTTCCAAATCGGAAGTAATACTGTCTATTACTGCCTGTCGCGGGTCACGACTTCTATATACATCCGGGGAATGCACATTCAGCTCTTTGGTGATATAAGGCACATCCCCAAAGAGGGACGTCAACATCCAATAATCAAAGGCACGGAAAAAATAAGCTTCGGCTGCATACCGCTCCCTGATCTTGTCGGAAACCTTAACAGCACGTTGGTAGTTGTTCAGAAAATAATTGCATCTACCTATGTTGTAATAAGCCCTTACCCAAATATTATTGACTTGTGTGATATCGGTTGCATAGTTTCCTCCTCCTATGGTGCGGTAAGCTGTAGTAATTGCCCAGGGAGCCATTTCACCCATAGATTCGAATACGTTCAGCACATCTTTACCATTCATGGCAGAATAAAGTGCATTGGCAGCACTGACCAGGTGCGTTTCGCTTTGCCAAAAATTCTCATTGGTCAGCGTATCTAATGGAGGTCTCTCCAAAAAATCATCATTACATGCCGGCAATAATGCCATGATTGTTATGAGAATGTAGATATAATAGTTTTTCATCTTCATTTGATTATGGCTTAATTTCACTTTAAATTATTTAAATATCAGATTGACACCCGCCACGAATGTTTTTACCTGAGGATAATATCCTCCTCTTGAGATGGGGGTTTCCGGATCATATGCATAAAAGAAATTGCTGAATGTAAACAAGTTATCTCCGGACACATAAAATCTGCATTTGTCAATTTTTATCTTTTTGGTTGTTTCTGCGGGCAGGGTGTATCCCAACTGCGCGTTCTTCAAGCGTAAATACGAAGCATCTTCAAGCCAGAAAGTTGAAAAAGTAGATTGATTAAAATCGGTATTGTATGTCAACCTCGGATAACTTGCATCAGGGTTGGGATTGGTTTCAACATGATATCTTTCCAAATGATATTTTTGCGGATAAGCTGCCATATCCTGGAAAGCATGCCGGGCTGTACCTGTCAGATAACCATCTGCTTTTCCGACACCCTGAATTGAAAATGAAAAATCAAAATTCCGGTAAGCAAGATCGGCTTTAAAGTGATAGGTATATCTTGGGATGGCACTGCCCAATACGACCCTATCGTATTCAGGGGATATTCTTCCATCCGGAATACCTTGGGGACCACTGATATCTTTATATTTGATGTCTCCCGGTTGATAATCAGGACCCATCACAGTAGGAATTTTCGGATTGTAGTATTTTTGTTCAAAATCATCGAAAACCTTAAAATCGTCCGGAGTCATCAAGCCTTTAGCAATATAGCCATAGAACGCATCAATCGGATAGCCTACCTGACGGATCAGGTAAGAACTCAAGTCGGGTGATGATTCACCCAAATCGGTAATTTTATTTTTAACATCCGACAAATTAAAGGAAAGACCGTACGAGAGCTTCCCAATTTGATCGCGCCAGGCTATGTCTGTTTCCCAGCCTCGGTTATTAACTGCTCCGACATTTTGTTCGGAAGGCCTGGCTCCGATTTGATTGGGATAATTGAGTTGAAGTAATATTCCCTTGGTATTTTTATCATACCAATCAAAAGTGATATTCAAACGGCTATTGAACAAAGCAATATCCAATCCGAGGTCGAACATATCAATCTTTTCCCAGGTAAGCAACGGATTAGCTAATGTGGTTTGTGTGTAACCCACGGTGCCATGCGTTCCGATCGCAGACAATCCGGTCACTTCGTTCAATACCGATAAATAAGGATAATCGGTAGAACCCACATATTGATTTCCCAACATTCCCCATGAAGCGCGCAATTTTAAATTATCAAAAATAGCCCGGGAAAACTGCATAAACGGTTCCTCGGTAAGTCTCCATGCCCCTGAAAACGATGGAAAGAGTCCGCCTCTGTTTGA
>JAAYQF010000039.1 GCA_012519425.1 Bacteroidales bacterium
AGCAGTGCTGTATATCGCGTTACCTACACCAATGAACATGGGGTAAAATCCATGCAGATTTTCACGATCGCCGTAGCCGGAGATTGCACCTACGAACCCATCATCCCTGAAATTGATGATGGCAATAAAATTATCAACGATACCGTCATTACAGTATTGCAAGGTTCATCCCTGACCCTGTCCATTACATCTTATAGTTGGGGTTGGGGAAGCATCAAGTGGAATACCGGGGCTACCACCAGAAGCATAAAAGTGAATAATATCCGTTCGGACAGGACCTATTCGGTCTTGTACACCAATCAGGGAGGACGGGAAATTGTTAAGAACTTCCACATCAAAGCCAGATTTATGATCCCCTCGATTGTGGTTGACAATGGAGAGGCACAGACAACAAACAGGGTGGTTATCAGAAGAGGTCAAACTGTTGAACTGAAAGCTGTGGTACAGAGAAACACTGCTGATGGTACCTGGCTTTGGAACACCGGTGAAACGACGCAAAAAATCACCCTTAACAAAGTGCAAAATACAGGGCACTACACGGTAAACTATGCATACAACGGAGTGAACTACCCATTGGATTTTCATGTCTATATTCCCATCACCAATAAACCTACGGAAGCAGGAGATTATTTTATCAAAAATGCAGGGAACGGACTTTATCTGACCAATACCGGTACTGATGTGCCCGGCTTCCGGGAGAAAAATGAGGATGATTTAGACACCCAGATCTGGTCTATCAGTAAACCAGGCACCATCAGGTATCAAATTACTTCCAAAGCTGATAAGCGATTTCTGAATGAACTGGCACACCTGACTGATGAAACTTTTACATTGAGCAAACATGGATTTGCATTTCATGGTGTGGAGGACGGTAATTTATATGCTATTCAAAATAATACCGGAGGTGGTCTGACATTGTGGAAAATAGGTGAAGGTGGTACCATCGACACCAATGGTGGAAAAACACTTGGCGATTATCCGTTTGAAATTGTCGCAATCGATGAAGATACAAACGGAATTGAACAGACAAGTTTAAATGCAGTTGTTTTCTACCCCAATCCCGTTCGGGATTTTTTGAGTTTTCAACTGAAGGACGGATATGAGAGGGCTTCATGTTCTGTCTATTCGGTGGATGGCAGCCTGCTTAAACACAGCATCATAAACAACATCACAAACCAGATTGATTGCAGGGATCTGCAAAGCGGATTATATATATTGATCATTGATGACGGCGAAAGAATGAGTTCATTTAAATTCTTGAAAAAATAACTGTTTTGGTTTTTGTTTTTGCTAACTTTGCGAACAAGTTACGAGATTAGTTTCTCGCGGATTGACGCAGATTGAAATCGCAGATTTATACGGATTGTCGGTTGTTTAGAAGTGTAATTAAATGACGCGATCGATCTCGTTTGATTAGAATATTTGACCCTTTTTTGCTTCAGTCAAGCCAAAAAATGAAGAGAGATTGCGAGATTCATCGAATATTAATTTAAAATATAATCATGATAAAAAAAACATTATTTTTTTGCTGTATTACCATTCTGATGGTAACTTCCTGTAAAAGCACCCGCATCAGTTCGGCACAAGCGGAACAGGAGAAAAACCAGATAATAAGCACCATTCATC
>JAAYQF010000040.1 GCA_012519425.1 Bacteroidales bacterium
CTACGCACACCACTCCGGACGCACTGACGCTGAATACTTTGTTGCATCAAATGGTAGACGCCGGCTGTCAGTATGCTTTTATGGAAGTGAGTTCACATGCCATCGAGCAAAGACGCATAGCAGGGTTGAATTTTGAGGGCGGCATCTTCACCAACCTGACGCGCGATCACATGGATTATCACCTGACTTTTGAGAATTATCTTAAAGCCAAAAAAACTTTCTTTGACCAATTGCCAAAAGAAAGTTTTGCCCTGGTCAATGTTGATGACAAGAACGGCCTGGTGATGGTGCAAAACAGCAAGGCACGAAAATTCACCTATTCCATGAGGGGGATGGCAGATTTTAAAACCAGGATTTTGGAACACGGGTTTGACGGTATGTTGTTGGATATGAACGACAAGGAGGTCAGCGTTTCTTTTATTGGAAAATTCAATGCTGCCAATCTCACTGCTGTGTTTGGAACGGCGGTCCTTTTAGGTGTTGACGAAACGGAAGCGCTGCGTGTCATCAGCATGCTGAAGGCAGTTTCGGGTCGCTTCGAAACAGTATCTTCACCTTCAGGCTTTACTGCCATCGTTGATTATGCCCATACACCGGATGCACTGAATAATGTGATAAGCACCATCAACCAAATTCTTCAGGGAAGCGGAAGGTTGATAACCGTAGTGGGCTGCGGCGGTAACCGCGATAAAGGAAAACGTCCTCTGATGGCACGCGAAGCAGTGGATGGAAGCTGGAAAGCGATTTTTACATCCGACAATCCGAGGAATGAAGATCCGCAAAGTATTTTGGATGATATGATTGGAGGATTGGATGCCACACAAAAAAGCAAACACCTATCCATCATCAACAGAAGAGAAGCCATCAAAACGGCCTGTGCGTTGGCTCAAAGCGGCGATGTGGTGCTTATTGCGGGAAAAGGACACGAAGAATATCAACTTATTCAAGGTGTTAAGCACCATTTCAGCGATAAAGAAGAAGTTACGATTGCAATCAATAATCTCACTAATCATTAAAAAATGCTCTATCACCTTTTTACTTATTTGGATAAAATGTACGACTTTCCCGGTGCGGGGATGTTCAATTACATATCATTTCGAACCGGTGTCGCTTTTATATTGGCACTTACCATGTCCACCTTGTTCGGCAAAAGGATCATAGATTTTCTGCAACGTAAACAAATCGGGGAATCAATACGCGATTTGGGTTTGGAAGGACAATTGTCGAAAAAAGGCACCCCGACCATGGGTGGGATCATCATCATTTTGGCCATCGTTGTGCCGACCTTGTTGATGGCTGATTTGACGAATATTTATACCATTTTGATGTTGATAACCACGCTTTGGCTGGGGGTCATCGGATTTTTGGACGATTACATCAAAGTGTTTAAAAAGGACAAAGAAGGACTGAAGGGCAAATTTAAAGTTGTCGGACAGGTTGGATTGGGTCTCATCGTTGGCCTCATCATGATCTTCAGTCCGGATGTGGTGATACGCGAAAATATTGAAATCAAAGGTGACAACAACCGTGTTGAGGACGTAGAATACGCCAAGCAAGATATCAAATCCACAAAATCCACCATTCCGTTTTTTAAGAACAATAACATGGATTATGCGGGTGCTTTTAAGTCAGCCGGCGATAAAGCACAAATCTACGGTTGGATATTATTTATCCTCGTAGTGATTTTTATTGTGACAGCCGTATCCAACGGAGCCAATATTACAGATGGATTAGACGGGTTGGCAACGGGTTCGTCGGCCATCATGGGGGTGATACTCGGAATATTGGCTTATGTGTCGGGAAACGTAAACTATGCCGGCTATTTAAATATCATGTATATCCCCGGAACAGGTGAGATGTTGGTGTTTGCGGGTGCATTTATCGGTTCCACCATCGGATTCCTTTGGTATAATTCCTTTCCGGCACAGGTGTTCATGGGCGATACGGGTAGTCTGACCATAGGCGGAATCATCGCAGTCTTCGCCATAGCCATCCGCAAAGAATTATTGATACCCATACTTTGCGGTGTTTTCCTGGTTGAAAATTTATCGGTCATCATTCAGGTATCCTATTTTCGGTACACGAAGAGAAAATATGGGGAGGGGAAACGAATTTTCAAGATGGCACCGCTACATCACCACTATCAAAAGCCGGGTGATGGCAGCATTGAAGCCAAAATTCAAAACCCTAAAAACCCTATACCCGAATCAAAAATAGTTGTCAGATTTTGGATTGTAGGATTGATATTGGCAGCGTTGACAATCATCACATTGAAGATAAGATAGAAATTTTGAGTAAACAGAGATCTTGAACAACAAAAACAAATATATCGTCATTTTAGGTGCTGGTGAGAGCGGCACGGGTGCTGCTGTGCTTGCTAAGAAGCAAGGCTTTGATGTTTTTGTTTCTGACGCTTCAACCATAAAAGCACCTTATAAATCGCTGCTAAACCAATATGAGATCCAGTGGGAAGAAAATCAGCATACCGAAGCTAAAATTTTGCAGGCTGATGAAATTATCATCAGTCCGGGAATACCGAATACTGCTCCTGTTGTTGTGAAAGCAGTAGAAAAAAATATCCCCATCATCTCCGAGATAGAATTTGCAGGAAGATTTACCGATGCGAAAATGATCTGTATCACCGGTAGCAATGGAAAAACAACCACTACCTCCCTGATATATCACATTTTAAAAACTGCCGGTTTGGATGTGGGTTTGGCCGGTAATATAGGGAACAGCCTGGCTTTGCAGGTGGCATTGGAGCCGCATGCCTGTTATGTGGTTGAACTAAGCAGTTTTCAGCTTGATCATATGTTCGATTTCAAGGCAGATATTGCTGTGTTATTGAATATAACGCCCGATCATTTAGACAGGTATGGTTTTGATTTTCAGTCGTACATAAATTCAAAATTCAGGATCATACGCAACCAAACGGAGCAAGATGCATTTGTCTTTTGGGAAGATGACCCGGTCATCCAAAAAGAATTGACAAAAAGAACTATCAAGTCTGCCGTTTATCCTTTTGCTTTGAAGAAAACAAGCAGCTCTCAGGCATTTACAGAGAATAAAGAAATTATTTTTAACACCGATCATACACAATTCACTATGGCAATTCAGGAATTAACCATCAAGGGAGTCCACAATACCTACAATTCAATGGCGGCCGGTTTAGCTGCTGCTGCCCTCGATTTGAAGAAAGAAACCATCCGGCAGTCGTTGATCGACTTCAAGGGGGTTGAGCACAGATTAGAATATGTGGCTACCGTGCGTAACGTTCAATTTATCAACGACTCCAAGGCAACCAATGTCAATTCGTGCTGGTATGCATTGAAAAGTCTCGAAACGCCGGTTGTGTTGATATTGGGTGGAACAGACAAAGGCAATGACTATACGGAAATTCAGCCTTTAGTAAGGGATCAGGTGAGGGCTTTGGTTTTTCTGGGTGTTGATAATGCCCGGTTATACCAGGCTTTTGATAATAGTGGAAAACAAATTGTTGAAACACAATCCATGGAAGATGCTGTCCGGCAAGCCTATCAATTAGCCCATGAGGGAGATACGGTATTGCTTTCGCCTTGCTGTGCGAGCTTCGACTTATTTGAGAATTATGAAGACAGAGGGAAACAGTTTAAGAAATATGTAAGAGAGCTTTAAAGTTAAACAATGGATTCAATTTTAAAAAAATATTTCAGGGGTGATGCCGTGCTATGGGCAGTGTTTTTCTTCCTATGCTTCATTTCAGTGGTGGAGATGTTCAGCGCTTCCAGTACGCTTGCTTTTAAAGCAGTCAACCATACTGCCCCTGTTATGCGTCACATTTTATTCCTTGGTGTGGGTGCCGGCATCGCTTTTTTAGTACATCTGATCCCGGCACGATACATCCGTTTCGGGGCTTTTGTGTTGATGGGCATATCCATAGTAACGTTGATTTTGGTTCAATTTATTGGTATAACAGAAAACGAAGCTGCCCGTTGGCTTCAAATAGGAGGTATTCAGTTCCAACCTTCGGAACTGGGTAAATTGTCTCTGGTTATTATTGCAGCTGACTTTATTGCCAGAATAAAAAACTCAAAGGCAAATGAAGACAAGTATTTCAAAATCCTGATGATCCTTTCAGTAATCGTATGTGGCCTGATAGTGAAAGAAAATTTCTCAACAGCTGTATTGCTTTTTGGCGTCATCTGGATCATGATGTTTGTTGCAAAAATTGCCTGGCAGAAACTTGCGTTGGTAGTAGCGGTAATGTCTGTTTTGCTCTTATTAGGTTTTGCTGCCGTAAAATTTATTCCCCAGGAAAAGATGCCTGATGCGTTTAGTCGCATCTACACATGGGAAAATCGTTTGTCCCGGCATCATGAAGAAAAGGATGCCGTTGATAAATTTGTGATCAATGATGCCAACCGTCAGGTTCAACATGGCAGGATTGCCATTGCCAGAGGGGGAGTGTTGGGAGTTTTTCCGGGCAATAGCGTGCAGCGCGATTTTCTTCCGCAGGCTTATTCAGACTTTATCTATGCCATCATTGTGGAAGAAATGGGATTAGTAGGAGGATTGTTGGTAATTCTACTGTATATGGTGTTGCTGTTTAGGGCAGGAAGAATTGCCACCAAAAGCAAAACTGTCTTTCCTGCTATTTTGGTGATAGGACTTTCTTTGTTGCTTGTCTTACAAGCATTTGTCAACATGGCAGTGTCCACCAGCTTAATACCGGTCACGGGGCAACCCTTGCCCATGATCAGTCGCGGTGGAACGTCCATATTGGTTACCAGCGTTTATTTTGGAATTATGTTGGGCATCACCCGGCAGATTAAGGAAGAAACGGGTGAAAACCAAGAAGAATTTATAGAAGAAATAGTCATAGAAGAAGAGGATGAAGATGAAGAATAAAATAAATAATAATTTCCCTAAGATCATCATCAGCGGTGGAGGTACGGGCGGACACATATTTCCTGCCATCAGCATTGCCAATGCACTGAAAATAACCTATCCCGATGCGGATATTTTATTTGTGGGCGCTGAGAACAGGATGGAAATGGAACGTGTGCCTGCTGCAGGTTACCCCATAAAGGGATTGCCGGTAAGTGGTTTTGATCGAAAAAACTTATTAAAAAATATCAAAGTACTCTTTGATTTGGGGCGGAGCATGGTAAAAGCCAAACGGATCATTCGTACATTCAAACCCGACGTAGCCATAGGAGTCGGCGGTTATGCCAGTGCTCCCGTATTGCGCGCTGCCTCTGCTTTTGGCATTCCTACCCTGATCCAGGAGCAAAATTCATATGCCGGTGTAACCAATAAATTATTGGCGAAAAAAGCTTCCTGCATCTGTGTGGCTTATGACGATATGGAACGTTACTTTCCCAAAGATAAAATTGTCAAGACCGGCAATCCGGTACGACAAGATTTATTTGCGGTAGTTCCAAAGGAACCGAAAGCCTATGCGTATTTCGGTCTGGAACCAGACAAAAAAACCATATTGATAGTAGGTGGAAGCCTGGGGGCACGCACCATCAATCAGAGTGTGACAGCACATCTTGAGAGTTTGGTTACATCGGGGGTACAGGTGATCTGGCAAACCGGCAAATACTATATTGAAGAAGCCGAACAGGCAGCCAAAGCTTTTAAAACCCGTAAGCTGGTAGTCACCGCTTTTGTGTCGCGCATGGATTACGCCTATGCAGTTGCAGATGTGGTTGTTTCGAGAGCCGGTGCAGGTTCGATCTCTGAATTGTGTTTGTTGGCTAAACCTGCTGTATTGGTGCCTTCACCCAATGTGGCGGAAGACCATCAAACCAAAAATGCCATGGCATTGGTCAAAAAGGAGGCTGCCATATTGATAAAAGATGGGGAGGCAATTGAGAAAATGATCCCTGAAGCATTGCGCCTGTTATCGGATGAAAAGAAAATGGCTGCCTTGAGTAAAAATATTCTTAAATTGGCAGAGAAAAATTCTGCAGAACGTATTGTGCAGGAAGTAAGTAATCTCTTGTCGAAAAAATAACATGTATCATAAATTTACAAAATATTATTTCCTGGGAATCGGCGGTATCGGCATGAGTGCCATAGCGCGGTACTACAAAATGCTTGGGTATGAAGTGGCGGGGTATGACAGGATGCAGACCAGGTTAACCAATACGTTGATGTCGGAAGGGATAGCGGTTTCTTTTGAGGAACATGAATCCAATATCCCGGTCGAGTTTTTGGATGCTGCCAAAACCCTGGTGGTATTGACGCCTGCGGTTCCTGAAGACCATCCGCAGTTGATATACTTCAAAAAGCATGATTTCCGCATCATGAAAAGAGCCGAGTTATTAGGCGAGATTACCCGTTTGAAAAAGGGCATCTGTATCGCCGGCACACATGGTAAAACTACTACTTCCACCATCACCGCACACCTGTTCCGCCAGTCACATGTTGATTGCAGCGCATTCCTCGGCGGTATTTCCAATAATTACCAAACCAATTTATTGGTATCCAAAGAAAGTAATTTTGTGGTGATAGAGGCAGATGAATACGACAGGTCCTTTCACACCCTGCGTCCTTATATGGCAGTTATCACCTCAGCAGACCCTGACCACCTGGACATCTACAAAACGCTGGACGCTTTCAAGGAGAGTTTTGAAAAATTCGCTTCCTTGGTTGCAACGGGTGGCGCCCTGATCATTAAAAAAGGAGTCGACCTTCAACCTGAATTGCAACCAGGCGTAAAATTATACACTTACTCCATGGACGAAGGCGGTGATTTTCATGCTGAACGCATCAGGATCAAACCCCATGAGATTTATTTCGATTTTCATACGCCTACTGAAGTCATTGCTGATGTTAAATTAGGGGTGCCAATAAAAATCAATGTTGAAAACAGCGTGGCTGCCATGGCTTTGGCCTGGCTGGGAGGAGTCAAAGCAGAGGAATTGCGTGCGGGACTGGCATCTTTTTCGGGAGTGTACCGAAGATTTAATATTTTATGCCAATCAGACACGATAGTCTATATTGATGATTACGCACACCATCCCAATGAGCTTGAGGCGAGTATCATTTCTATCCGGGAAATGTATCCCGATAAAAAGATAACCGGTATATTCCAACCGCATCTTTATACCCGTACCAGGGATTTTGCGGATGAGTTTGCACGGGTGCTTTCTGCCCTGGATGAATTGATCTTGACCGATATTTATCCTGCGCGGGAATTGCCCATTGACGGAGTTGATCCGGATTTGATCTTAAATAAAATGACCCTGGATAAAAAGCAATATTGTCCGAAATCCGGATTGATATCCCTGTTGGAACAAAGGGATGATCTGGAGTTGGTAGTGAGTTTCGGAGCAGGGGATATAGAGGCGCTCGTTCCGGCAATCAAAGATACGCTGAAGTCGAAAATCAAAGCGAAAGAAAATTAAAGTGGCTGACAAAAAAACCATCATACAATTTATACTGATAACAACAGGCATAGTAGCAGTGTTGGGTTATCTCATTTTTGCCTTGCGATTCTTTTCGGGAAATGATACGGATGCAAAATGCAAGGATTTGCTCATAAAAATCGATGGGGAGGTGCCACTGATCAAAGTCGATGAAATACATGATGTTCTGAGTAGAAATGGATTACATCCTATCGGGCAGTCAGTGGACCGCTTGCAATTAGACGAGATAGAATACCTGCTTGAAGAAAACCCTTCGGTAAAAGAAGCGATTTGCTACCATACTCCTTCAGCCAAAGCTTATCTGAAAGTGAAATTAAGAGCACCTAAGTTTTTGGTCAGCAACAACGAAAATTATTATGTAGATGAGGAAAAAGCGATATTTCCCGTATCTTTGCATGCCGCTGCCTATGTGCCGGTAGTTACCGGAAGGATCACCAAATCCATGGCAAAAAATGAGATGTTTCAATTCATTGATTTTCTGGAGAAACACGAATTTTGGAATGCACAAATTGCTCAAATCCATGTGCATGCCGACAAAACGGTTGAATTGGTGCCGCGTGTAGGTAATACAACGATTTTTCTGGGGAGCCTGGACGGATATGCAGAGAAACTCAACCGTGTGTATCTGCTCTATGTTCAGGGCTTTAAGGCAGCAGGATGGAACAGATATAAAAAACTTGATTTGAGATTTGAGAATCAAATAGTAGCGATTAAACGTTAGATCAATAGTTATTAATATGAGGGGAAAAGATGATGATATAAACAGGTTAGTTGCGTTTGACTTTGCCGCTACCGGAGTCAGGGCGATTGCTGCCCGGGTATTGGAAGACGGAAGCATCAGGGTGTTGTCGTCGGAACACCGAATGGCTGATGAGATCAAACATGGCATCATCGGGCAGCCCTCGGGCACCGCTTTCAATGTTACTTCCTTGCTCAAACAATTGCAAAACAGCGCCGGCTTCCAGGAACCCATCACCCAAATAGCGACTGCTGTCGGAGGCAAGAGTATGAGGATTGTACGCGCTTCCGTCAGTAGAAAATTAAATAAATCCAAAGAAATCACTAACGACATCATTGATGATATGGCATTGGAATGTGAGAAGTCATATCAAGCCAAAAATATGCTGGTTTACGACACCATTCCTGTAATCTATGAGTTAGACGGTAAAGAAACAGAAAATCCGGAGGGTCAAAGGGCATACAATATTGTCGGACATTACCATCTGGTGGTAGGAAGCGAGCTGATGAAACTGCAATTGCAGAAGTGCATGGAACGGATTTATAATTGTTCTGTGGATTATATTTCGCTGGCAGCGGAAGCATTGGCTTATGCAGTTGCGGAAGAAGAAGACAGGGAGAATGGTTGTGCAATCATCAATATGGGAGATACTTTTACTACTCTCGCTATCTATCGTCATGAGCTGCTTCAATATCTGTTAGTGGTGCCTTTCGGAGGTGGAAATATTACCAGAGACATAGAAGAAATAGGCATCTCACAAGCTCATGCCGAAAAAGTCAAACGTCTGCAAGGAGTTGCTTCTCAATCCTTTGTTGAGAACGAAGTGCATATCCGCATACCGGCCAAGAATCCCGATGACGAACATTTGGTTGTGCCCAAAACCTTCCTTGCCATGATCATTGAATCGCGTTTGGATGAGATTTTCAATCCCATCTTTCAGCAACTTCAGGCATATCAACATGAGATACCGAATGGCATCATCATTTCCGGCGGGGCTGCCAAACTGAAAAGTATCAAGGAATACCTGGAGATGAAAACCGGTTTGCCGGTTCGCACAGGTGATCATTCGGGCTGGCTGAGCGACGACACACCCGAAGAATATGATGATTTGGAGTATGCCCAGATTATCGGGACCATCATCCTCGCTCACGAACATAAAATGGAGAACAGGGAACCTGTTGAATCAGAGCCCCCTAAAAAGACAAAGAACAAACGTAAATCATTTACCGAGAAAATAACGCAGGGTATCTTTTCTTTTTTTGAAGATGATACTGAATTGAGAGATAGTAATCAACAAACAAAAACAACAGAATATGAGTGATATATTGCCATTAGTAGATTTACCCATGATAGATCACTCCATCATCAAAGTGATAGGTGTGGGAGGCGGTGGGGGAAATGCTGTCAATCATATGTACAACCAGGGATTCAGAGATGTTTCTTTTGTGGTATGCAACACCGATAATCAAGCTTTACGGCACTCTCCCGTACCTTTAAAAATTCAATTAGGAGAAGGTTTAGGCGCAGGTGGCATACCTGAAGTAGCCCGTGAAGCCGCCGAATCATCCATAGAGAACATTAAAGAAGTGTTGAAAGACAATACCAAAATGATTTTCATCACGGCCGGCATGGGTGGAGGTACAGGTACAGGCGCTTCTCCGGTGGTTGCCAGGGTTGCTCAGGAGTTGGGCATCCTGACTGTCGGCATAGTGACCATACCCTTTGCTTTCGAAGGAAATCAGAAAATAAGGCAAGCCATGAAAGGCGTATTGGCATTGAGCGAACATGTGGATGCTTTGTTGGTTATCAACAATGAAAAACTACGGGAAATATTTCCTGATCTTACGCTTTCAAATGCTTTTGCCAAGGCGGATGATGTGCTTACAAATGCTGCTAAGGGTATTGCTGAGATCATCACCGTACCCGGTTATATAAACACCGACTTTGCGGATGTTTACAGCATTTTGCACAAAGGTAACGTGGCTATCATGAATACCGGCTATGCTTCAGGGGAAAACAGGATTACCAAAGCCATCGAAGATGCATTGAATTCACCTTTGCTGAAAACAAGCGATGTGAGGGGTGCAAGTAAAGTTTTACTGAATTTGTATTGTTCCACTGAACATCAAATCAAGATGGAAGAAGTGCAGCAGATCAATGATTTTATGGCTTCTGTAGGGGAGGATGTTCAGGTGATCTGGGGTGCATCTTTTGACGACGAACTGGGGGAGCAAGTTAAAATTACTTTGATCGCTACAGGTTATGATGTGTCGGATATTCCGGGTATGGCGAAAACGAAAGAAAGTAAAGAAAAGACCGTCAAAAAACCCATTCGGACGGTTAGTTTGGATGGTGAAGAAATTATAGAAGAAACCCCGGAACCTGTTGCTGTATCGGATGATCAGGAAAAAGACCGGCTGGAAAAATCCATAGAGGCGTATTATGCAGCAGACAAAGAGCCTGAAAAAGATACCCCCGCTGCCGCTGTTGACAGCATCAGTAGCCTGTTAGCTGCCAGACAGCACATTTCTCAGAAAAATCTGGATGTCAAAACTCAGCAACCTGTTTCACAAGAGGAGTCGCAAGAAGAAATTGTCACCGTCGATTTGGAAGACTTAGACAATGAAGAAATCATCAAAAAGGCGGAAGAAACTCCCGCCTGGAAAAGAAGATTTGGACTTAAACAACGCTAATTCCTTCTTCCCGTAAAAATCATGATGTAATAGATCAAAGATGCCAAAGAACCTAAAGCAGCGATTACATAGGTATAAGCGGCTGTTTTTAACGCATCCTTTGCAGGTCCCTGCGTTGAATAATTGGTGATGCCGGCATTGCTCAGCCAGGCTAAAGCACGCCTACTGGCATCTATCTCAACGGGCAGGGTGATGAAGCTGAACAGCGTCGTAGTGGCAAATAGGATAATCCCTGCCAACAGCAAATAAGGGAAAGATTCAACGAAGATAATTCCTGCCAGCAACAACCATTGCATCCATTTAGAGGCAAAGCTTACCACAGGGACCAAATTTGAACGCATCTTCAAAGGAGCATAGGCATGCGCATGTTGCACGGCATGTCCGCACTCGTGTGCAGCAACTGCGGCAGCTGCCACGTTTGCTGAATTATAAACTCCTTCACTCAAATTAACGGTCTTATTGGTAGGATTGTAATGATCGGTAAGTTGACCCGGTGTGGAAATGATTTTCACATCCGTGATGCCGTTTGCCTGCAGCATTTTGTAGGCAACTTCCCTCCCGGTCAGTCCAACCGGTATTTTTGAGTACTTCTTAAATTTTGAATTCAACGAGGCTTGTACAGCAAAGCTTGCTATAGCCACAGCAATAAAGATAATCCAAATCATAATTTTTTTTATATTGATAAATAATTGTTATTCAATTTATTCTTCATTTTTTTGTCTTGACCGAAGCAAAAAAAGTCAAGACTGACCCCGGACCTCGGAACCCGCACCACGCACCCCGGACCACGCACCCCGGACCACGGACCCCGCACCCCGGAACTCGTGAACCCGCACCCCGGACCCCGGAACTCGGAACTCGGACCTCGCGCCCCGCCCATTGTCAAATTTTCTGCCAGCAGCTTACAGACTGACACTCATTTTAATAGCAAAGAGCTATCGCCATAACTCAAAAACCTAAAATCATGATGCAAGGCATAATCATAGATCTGCTTCCAGTTTTCTCCTACAAATGCTGATACCAACAGCAATAGCGTGCTTTTTGGCTGATGAAAATTCGTGAACATCCCCTCAATCATTTTAAATTGATATCCAGGTTGGATGATGATTTGCGTCTGGGCAAGAACTGCATCCAGGTTATGGATTTTTAAATAATTAAGGACTGCCAATAAGGACGCTTCTGCCGAAATGTCAGATTTTTGTTGATAGGGCTCCCACTGACTGATAAAGAAACATCCTTCCTGAACAGCTTTTTTCTGAATGATTTGTAAGCCTATATAGTATAAGCTTTCCAGGGTTCGTACGGTAGTAGTTCCCACTGCAACAATGCTTCCCAACCGATGCAATAAATTTTCAATCGTTGTTTTGCTGACAACAAATAACTCGGTATGCATTTGATGATCGGCTACATCCGTAGATTTTACCGGTTGGAAAGTGCCGGCGCCAATGTGTAAGGTAAGTTCAGCTGTTTGAATATGCTTTTGTTTCAAGCTGCGCATCACCGCTCCGGTAAAATGCAGACCCGCTGTTGGAGCAGCCACCGAACCTTTTATTTTTGAATAAACAGTCTGATAGGTTGTCTTGTCGCTTTCTTCCGCCTTGCGGTGCAAATAGGGTGGGATGGGTATTTCTCCGGATTGCTCCAATATTTCAGCAAAGCTGATATGAGGATTATTCCAGCTAAAGCTGATATGTTGCGCATTACCTTCCGAAGCCAGTATGGAAGCTGTCAATACCAATGAGCATTGATTGACAACAATGGATTTTGTCAAAGGACCTTGCTTCCATTTTTTCAAATTGCCGACCATGCATTTCCACACACACCCGTTGGTTGCGCCCAACGACAAGGCATAATCGGCAGGAGCGACCGGTTCCAGACAAAAGACCTCAATTTGAGCTCCGGTTGCTTTCTGAAACAAAATACGGGCGTGAATAACCTTGGTATTGTTATATATCAACAAAGTGTTTTCCGGCAAATAATCGGCAGCATGGATAAAAACATCCTCGCTGATTTTGCCTTGCCGATAAACCAATAACTTAGACTGATCCCGCTCAGCCAGGGGGTATTTGGCTATCCTCTCATCCGGTAAGCCGTAGTCGTAATCATCAATCAACAAAGGGGAACTATCGATTTTTTTTGTCACTGTATGGTGTCTTATAAAATGCCTTTTTACCTGAAAAACATTGTGCAAAAATAATCAATATAAACACATTTTATCCCAATTGTCCAAATATAAATATTTTGTAGAGACGCCACATGTGGCGTCTCTGTTTTTACGTTTGAAACGTCGCATGGTATGGCGTCCCCACGTTGTTGTTTGTTTGTTTGTTTTTGTGTTTGTTTGTTTTCATGTTTGAGACGCCACATGTGGCGTCTCTACGTTTTATTTTTATTTCAGAAAAATTTTAAACCTTTCGCCCTCAACACACACAATTACCAAATTATCTGAAAGATGATCCAGGGATAAATATTCGTGGTTATTGACCGGCGATTGATGCAATAAACTACCGGTCATGCTGTAAACTGACAACATTTGTGCACCGGACAATCCTTGAAAAGAGATGGTTTTGTTTTTTACAAAAATGCGGGTGGAGTTCTCGTCGCTCGAATGCTGAATATCCCGGGTAGGGAAATCAGCGATGACTTCTAAAGCACCTATTGCAGGTGTAGAGGGACGATCATTTCCTATCTGATCTGTGGTCGGTATGGAAAAGCCGGATAAAGTAGCAACACCGGCACCGCTTGCAATGCTGTATTTCGATAATTTAGCGACTTCTAAACCTTGAATATTGGCTATGACCGGGCGTTTGAAACTACCCGTCCAATCTTCAATCTCATCAAAAATATCAGCAAGGTTAATGTTAGCCGGTTGGATAGAGTTTGTCCACACAATACCGGCAGCTCCGCCTGCTGCTGTTCCGTAAATACAATTACTTGCCGTATTAAAATACACCCTCTCATTTAAATTCCACACATCTATATCGGAATTGCTACCCGTCTTATTATATGCAATAATACAGTTGATCAAATCAATATTAATTCTTTTGCCCGAGTAGGCAGAAGCACATAAACCGCCACCATTGTTTATGGCATAATTACCGGTAAAGGTGCAATTGATAAATTTTGAATTAATTAGTGTAGCTGCTGAAAAACTAGCTTGAAGATATACTGCTCCTCCACGTGCATTTGATGCTCCTTCCACACTATTGTTTGCAAAAGTAGAATTGTACACTTCA
>JAAYQF010000041.1 GCA_012519425.1 Bacteroidales bacterium
TGTAAAATTGCAGGAGATTTTGTTATTCAGGGAATTAAATTCATTGTATCATGCTTACACTCAAATACATCAACGAAAATACCGCTGAGGTCATTGCCCGCCTGGCGAAAAGAAATATCAAGGCAGAGGACATCATTGCTCAGGTTATTGATTTGGACCGGCAGCGTAAGGAAACCCAGGTTGCTGCCGACAATGCGCTGGCACAATCCAACACCTTATCAAAAGAAATAGGTATGCTCTTCAAGCAAGGCAAGACTGCTGAAGCTGAGGCAGCCAAGGCGCAAACGGCAGCCTTGAAAGAGTCTATCAAGGAGTTGACCGACAAGCAATCGGCTATCGAACAGCAGTTGAATGAGGTGCTGGTGCTGATACCCAATCTGCCGCACGAAAGTGTGCCGGTCGGAACACGGGCAGAGGATAATGTGGTGGAACGTTCGGGTGGCAAGATGCCCCAATTGCCTGAGGGTGCTTTGCCGCATTGGGATTTGGCGAAAAAGTATGATTTGATTGATTTTGAAGCCGGCGTAAAACTAACGGGCGCCGGATTTCCTGTGTATAAGGGCAAGGGAGCACGTTTGCAGCGCGCCTTGATCGGTTTCTTCCTGGATAATGCCAGAGAAGCGGGTTATTTGGAAATACAACCGCCCCTGATGGTGAATGAAGATTCGGGTTTCGGAACCGGACAGTTGCCTGACAAGGAAGGGCAGATGTACCATATTACGGCTGACAATCTGTATATGATCCCTACGGCAGAAGTTCCCGTTACCAATCTTTACAGGGATGTGATCTTGAACGAAGAAGATTTGCCCATCAAGAATACCGCTTATTCTGCTTGCTTTCGCAGGGAAGCCGGTTCATACGGCAAGGATGTGCGTGGCTTGAACCGCTTGCATCAATTCGATAAGGTTGAAATCGTGCAGATTCAGCATCCCGATAAATCCTATGAAACCCTGATGGAGATGGTGAATTACGTGCAGACCTTAGTGGAAAAATTAGAACTACCCTGGCGCATCCTGCGCTTGTGCGGCGGCGACATGGGTTTCACTTCCGCTTTGACCTTCGACTTTGAAGTCTGGTCGGCCGCCCAGGAACGTTGGCTGGAGGTCAGTTCCGTATCCAACTTCGAAAGCTACCAGGCAAACCGCCTGAAATGCCGTTTCAGAGGCGAAGACAAAAAGATTCAGCTATGCCACACCTTGAACGGAAGTGCCTTAGCCTTACCGCGCATCGTTGCAGCCCTGCTGGAAAACAACCAAACCGCAGCAGGCATCAGGATACCCAAGGCATTGGTGGCTTATACGGGGTTTGAAATGATTTAATACTCCTTCATTTTTTTGTCTTGATACAAAAAAACGAAGCAAAAAAAAATCAAGACTGCGCCCGCTTTGCTCGAAAAATTAGCGCTCGAACAGCTAAATCGTCCAAACTCGCAACTTCGTTGCTCAAACAAGGACGATTATTAACGCTGTTCTCACTTATTTTTCGGCTCACCGGACGAGGTCGATTGTGTCTGTTGGGTCTGTTGGCTTCCAGCCAACAATCTGTCGGCAGGATGCCGACAGTCCCGTTATTCACGTGTTTGTCCTACGGACAATCTAGGGGGCGCGCTTTTAACATTTCATTTTTCGCTATTTCGAAATAATTGTAGTACTTTTGTCGGAAAATTGCAAGCTTGAGATTACACATCAGAATGGGTAAAATCATTGAACATTCGGGTATCATTCATCAAATCGACGGGAAACACATCAGGGTGCAAATCACGCAAACATCTGCCTGTAGTGGTTGTCACGCTAAAGGCACTTGCACAGCCGCAGATATGAAGGATAAGTACATTGATGTTGAATCCACAAATTCCAATCACCAAATAGGGGACGAAGTAACATTGTACGGTCAAAGCGCTATGGGCTTATTCGCCGTATTGTTGGCTTTCGTTTTGCCCTTTCTGCTCGTTCTCGGCGTGCTTTTTATTTTGAATAATTTTATGGACAATGAAGTGCTGGCAGGCGCAATTGCCTTGGGTGCTCTCATTCCATACTATCTTATATTGTCATTTTTTAATACGAAACTTCAAGCTAAATTGAAGTTTTATATCAAATAAAAATGCGATCAATTAAAGCATTTAAAAGTCTTCAATAACATTCAATAGTATTGATATGAGTTTAGTTTGGATTTCTTTGATTACTTTAGGTGTAATAGGCTCTGTTTCAGCCATCATCCTGTACGTAGTCGCCAAAAAATTTCACGTGGAGGAAGACCATCGCATCGATTTGGTGGAGGAGGTTTTACCTGCTGCCAACTGTGGGGGGTGTGGATATCCGGGTTGCCGGAACTTTGCCGATGCCTGTGTAAAAGCCAATGATCTAAGTGATTTGCATTGTCCGGTGGGCGGTAATGACGCCATGGCTAAAGTGGCTGAAATTCTCGGATTGGTTGCCGTAGAAAAAGCTCCCATGGTGGCTGTGGTTCGCTGCAATGGTACCTGTGAGCATCGTCCGCGCAACAACGAATACGATGGGGTGAAACACTGTTTTATAGCCCATAACCTGTACAGTGGTGAAACCAATTGTTCATGGGGCTGTCTGGGTTTTGGCGACTGTGAACTGGCCTGTGATTTTGATGCCATACACGTAAATCCCATTACTAAAATTCCTGAAGTCATAGATGATAAATGTACTGCTTGTGGTGCTTGCGTGCGTGCTTGTCCGAAGGATTTGATTGAATTGCGCAAGATGGGACCCAAAGGTCGCCGCGTATATGTGGATTGCCGCAATCAGGACAGGGGACATATAGTGAGCAAAGCCTGTGAAGTAGGCTGTATCGGTTGTGCCAAATGCCAGAAGGTTTGTAAACATGATGCCATCACCATAGAAAACAACCTTGCCTTTATCCATGATGATAAATGCAAGTTGTGCCGCGATTGCGTCATCGTTTGTCCGACCAACTCCATCATAGATGTTAATTTCCCCAGACCTAAGCAACCGAAGGTGGCAGTAGAGGAGGAAGTTTCTCAGTAATTTAGAATGTTGTACGCACAATTGAACAGTCATAAAAGCAAATTGTCAGTTATCAAATAGTCAATAATATTTCAGATGAAACAGCCATTTGAGAAAATTCTTAAACACAAGGAAATGTTTAATGGCGTGTTCCATGTGACCTTAGAGTAAAAAATAAAAAATAAACACATGAAATCTTTCAGAATAGGCGGTATTCATCCCAAAGAAAACAAATTCTCGGCAGGAGCAGCCATACAACAGGCTGATATTCCTGCAACGGTAGCCATTCCGCTGTCACATTACATTGGTAATCCGAGCGAGGCAATTGTAAAACGGGGTGATACGGTGAAAGTCGGACAGCAGATTGGTGCTGCCAACGGATTTATATCTGCCAATGTACACGCTTCTGTTTCCGGAAAAGTACGTAAGATTGACGTACAATTGGATGCTACCGGCTACAGGCGACCTGCTGTGTTTATTGAGGTTGAAGGCGATGAATGGTTGGAAACCATTGACAGGACACAGGATATAGTCAGGGGATGCTCACTTGGTAAAGAAGAGATCATTCAAAAAATTCAGGATGCCGGCATTGTGGGCCTGGGTGGCGCGACTTTCCCCGCTCATGTGAAACTGATGCCGCCTCCCGGAAAAAAGGCTGAATACCTGATCATCAACGGTGTAGAGTGCGAGCCTTACCTCACTTGCGACCATAGGTTGATGATAGAAAACGGAGAGGAAATTTTAATAGGTACCACCATTCTTATGAAGGCTTTGGGCGTTGATAAAGCCATTGTAGGTATTGAAAATAATAAGCCTGATGCCATAGAGCATTTGACCCGGTTGGCTACTACTTTTTTGGGTATTACCATTCAGCCATTGAAGGTGCAATATCCGCAAGGTGGTGAAAAACAGTTGATTGATGCAGTACTTCGTCGTCAGGTGCCCAGCGGAAAAATTCCCATTGAGATAGGGGCAGTGGTGTTCAATGTAGCTACCACTTTCGCTGTTTATGAGGCTGTGCAAAAAAACAAACCCATGATAGACAGGGTGATGACGATTACCGGAAAGGATGCGCCCAACGCTTCCAACTATCGGGTGAGATTGGGTACTTATCTGTCTCATGTGGTTGAGCAGGCCGGTGGTGTTCCGGAAGGAACCGGAAAAATTGTCGGTGGCGGCCCTATGATGGGTCGTTCGCTGATGAACCTGGATGTGCCGATGGCAAAGGGTAGTGCGGGTGTTCTGTTTATGCGCGATGAGGAATCCATCCGTAAGCCTTCACAAAACTGTATCCGCTGTGCCAAATGTGTAAGTGTTTGTCCCATGGGCCTGGAACCTTATTTATTAATGGCTTATTGCGAAAGAAATATGTGGGATGAGTTGGAAAGCAATCGCACGATGGATTGCATCGAATGCGGCAGTTGCAATTATACTTGTCCCTCTCATCGTCCGCTTTTGGACTATATCCGCTTTGGCAAATCAACCGTAGGTAATATTATCCGCAATAGAAATAACAAATAGATATGGAAAAACTCATTATATCGCCAGCACCGCACATACATGGCGGAGACTCTGTTAGGAAGAACATGTACGGAGTACTCATCGCCTTGATCCCGGCTTTGCTGGCTTCTTTTTACTTCTTTGGAATAGGTGCTTTGATCGTTACGCTGACATCCGTCGTGTCTTGTGTGCTGTTTGAATATCTGATCCAGCGCTTTATATTAAAGGGAAGCATTACCATTTTCGATGGTTCTGCGGTGCTCACGGGTGTTTTATTGGCATTCAACTTACCTTCCAATTTGCCGATCTGGATGGTTGTTATCGGTGCTTTGGTCGCCATTGGCATTGCCAAAATGAGTTTTGGCGGTTTGGGCAACAACCCTTTCAATCCGGCATTGATAGGCAGGGTGTTTCTGTTGATATCTTTCCCGGTAGCCATGACTACCTGGCCTGTTGTGGAACCCCTGTCAATGAAGTATTTGGATGCCGAAACCGGTGCAACTGCTCTTGCAGCCATGAAAGAAGGCAGTGCAATAA
>JAAYQF010000042.1 GCA_012519425.1 Bacteroidales bacterium
CTTATGCTGAAGCAGACGCTGAATGGAACTGGGATTGGGGTAGAACACCCGAAGGCTGGGATGGATTCTACGGAGCAATAGATGAACTCAAAGTGTATAATATTGCCCTGACCGACGGTCAAGTTGCTAAATTATACAAAGACGAAAAATAAGCAAGTGCGTAAAATTGATTGGTAGTTAGTTATCTATGAGAGTAAATGGGGTTTAGTGTGTAACCAAACCCCATTTATATTTTTAGTTGTCATTCTAAATGAGAAACCCCATGACTTTTAAAAAACTACGCCCACTACTTGTACTATACTTTATTCTATGCGGCGTTATTTCTGTTGCAGCACAACAAATCGAAATACCGCGTATTAATTTAATGCCTTACAAACCAACGCCTTTTCTGATCCGTGATTGGAAACAGGTGACATTGGACTATGATAATTATGTGTTTGATACAAACAAAACGGGCACCAATCTCCCTCTTACCAATATCAATATGGCTGCAGGGATTAATTACAGCTCCGTGCAACACATCCGCATGGACACTTATGTGGGGCAGGCCAATCATGGGCGGGTTGCAGAAGCAATTAATATCCTCCCTGCCATAGTGGGAGCATCCCTCGTTGGTGTGGATAAAACAAATCATTTGGGAATAAATTGGGTTAGCAAAGTCAAGGATTTTTATAATCTCAAAAACGGACATCACATCTATTTAAATGGATATAGCAGCGGTACCGGACATGACTGGTGGTATGAAATTATGCCCAATGTGTTTTTCTATCAACTGTATGCCCTGTATCCCGATGCGGATGCGGATTTTGGTACTCAGTTCATTTCCATCGCCGACCGCCAGCTTGAAGTATTGTTTAAGCTTGGAGCTAAACTTCATCCATGGACAGCACCTTTTATGAATTACCGTGCTTTTAATTTGATAAGCGGATTGCCCAATACAAGCAGTGTCCCTGAACCTGAATCGGCCGGCTCCATTGCCTGGTTGCTCTATCAGGCTTATATTGAAACACAGGAAATAAAATATTTGCAAGGCGCCGAATTAGCCCTTGATTTTTTACAAAACTGGGAGACCAATCCATCTTACGAAATACAATTGCCTTATGGAATCCTTACTGCTGCCCGCATGAATGCGGTGGAGGGCACCAATTACAATATTGAAAAAATGCTGAACTGGGCCTTTTCTTCCGGCAAAGGCACTCTCCGCGGCTGGGGAGCAATCGTAGGAAATTGGAACGGATATGATGTTTCCGGATTGATAGGGGAAGCCAACGATGCCGGCAACGACTATGCATTTATCATGAACGGATTTCAACATGCAGCGGCTTTGGTGCCTCTCGTAAAATACGATAAACGTTATGCAAATGCCATAGGGAAATGGATGCTGAACCTGACGAATGCAAGCCGGCTGTTTTATCCCAATGCGCTCCCCATTGATCACATGCACCCATCCGGCATCAATTGGGCAAGACAATACAATACCGATTTTTCCATTCCTTATGAGTCCATGAAAGAGATGGCGAGCGGTAAATCTCCCTATGCCACCGGTGATGCTGTAAGAGGAGGATGGGCTTCCACCAATTTATCCCTTTACAGTGGTTCCAGTGTAGGATATTTAGCTTCGATGATTGAAAAAACCAATGTTGAAAGTATTCTGCAAATAGATTTGAACAAAACCGATTTCAGGGGCGATAATATATTCCCGACTTATCTGTATTACAATCCGGAGACGACAGATCAAACTGTAAAATTGCATTTGCCTGGCGGAACCTTTAATATTTATGATGCCATAGATGAGAGCCTGATAAAAACTGAAGTTTCAGGACTCATTGAGTTCTGCATTGATCCCCGAAGCTCTAGAATATTAGTCATCATACCTTCCTCGAAAAATTTGCAAGCAAGCGGACGTTTTTATCAGACCACAGAAGGAGAGATAGTAGATTATCATTATGCATATGATTACGCCAATACGCTTCGCATCAAAGCATTTACTTCAAACACCAGGCTGGTAGAATGTGACAAAGCAGTGTCTTTCCATTGTTTGACTGAAAACCCAACCGGTAACACCCATTACAAATGGTATCAGGATGAGACTATTGTTCATGAAACCCATGAACCTTCTTTTGAATGGGTGGCGCCTGATGTAACCGGTCTCTATAATATAAGATGTGAAGTTACCGATGAGCAAACGACAGTTTTAAGTCCGAATATCACAGTAAGAGTTGTGTCCGAAGGAGAAGTGCCTCCGAAGATCAACGACTTGGTGTTATTCGGCTCAGAACCCTATTCTGGTGGTGAAATCGTAAGTCTTCATGCGGATATTACGCCGGCAGTTGCTGATTTTAACTGGACGGTTGATGGTGGAAGTTTAGAAAACGCAGAAACCCTTTCCCCATCCTGGACCTTACCGGTAACCCCCGGAATTTACACCATTCAATTGACGGTCAGTAATCATTTAGGTGACACAACGACTTCCCACCGGATATTGGTAAAAGATAAAGATTTGGAAGTGCTGCCCGCAAACATCCTTGCCTATTATCCTTTCAATGGCGATACAAGAAATTATGCCCGGGATGACTTTCATGCCATATCTTACAATGCCAACAGCACCAAGGATGCGAGAGGCAATCTCGATCACGCCTATGCATTCTCTTCAAGTAGTCAGTACATCAAAGTTCCAAATCATGATGCCTTAAATTTTACGAGCCAAATAGCCTTGTCGTTCTGGATAAAACCGGAGCAATTTCCGGGATACGAACAATATGTTGTTTCTCACGGCAGTTATGAAGAACGTTATAAAATGTCCATTACTCCTGAAAAGAGAATGCGGTGGACATTAAAAACCTCCAATCAAATAGTTGATGTAGATGATGAAACGCCCTTGCAAGCCGGGGAGTTTACACATTACGTCGGCATTTATACCGGTTATTCTTTGGAATTGTACAAAAATGGTGATTTGGTCTCCTACAAACCTCTAAGCGGA
>JAAYQF010000008.1 GCA_012519425.1 Bacteroidales bacterium
CGACCAATAAAGTCATTGGTGACATGATTCGCAGTTCAAACGGAAAGTTCAAATGCGCATTTTCCATTTCGGGCGTAGCTTTGGAACAATTTGAGTTATATGCTCCTGAAGTAATAGACAGCTTCCGGGAGTTGGCAAAAACAGGCAGTGTAGAGTTTTTGGCCGAAACCTATGCACATTCTTTGTCCTCTGTTTACGATACAGATGAATTTGAACTTCAAATTAAAATGCATGCCGATAAAATCGAAAGTCTGTTTGGAAAACGTCCGACCGTTTTCAGAAATGCTGAATTAATCTATTCGGATGAAATCGGTGAGAAAATTTTTAATGCCGGGTTCAAAACCGTTTTGATAGAAGAAGCCAAGCATGTGATGGGCTGGAAAAGTCCTAATTATATCTATACACATGCCTATCTTAACAGACTCAAGCTTTTGGTACGCAACAGCAAGCTTTCGGAAGATATTTTTCTCAGATTTTCAAATTATTCCTGGGAAGATTATCCTTTGACAGCTGAAAAATTCATTGGATGGATTGCGGCTGCACCGGAGAAAGAGCGTATATTCAATATATGGATGGGCTACGAGGCTTTCGGATACCAACATCGCCCCGAATCCGGTATTTACGACTTTTTAAAAGCAATTCCCTACCATGCCATGGAACAGCAAATTGGTTTTGCCTTGCCGAGTGAATTAGCCAGGCAAAAAGAAGTTGCCGGTAGCTTAACTGCCCCATACACAACCAGTTGGTGGGGACATGAAAAGGATCTCGCACCATGGACCGGTAATGACCTGCAAAATGAAGCCTTGAGTAAACTTTATGAAGTCGGCGTACGCGTGCGTTTGTCTAAAGACAGACCTTTGTTGCATGACTGGTTGCTGTTGCAGACCAACGACTACTTCCGCTACATGAGTCATAAAGAAGCTTTTGGAAGTAATTACGAATCGCCATATGAGGCATTTGTAAATTATATGAATATATTGGCCGACTTTCTCGATCGGGTTAAATCTCAGTATCCCACGTCTATAGAGGACGAAGAACTCAATGCTTTGTTACAAACCATCACGCAACAAGAAAAAGAAATTGCCGCACGAGAACAAGAATTAAATAAACTTAAAAACAAATTATCCAAAATTTCAGGGAAATAAGTTAATGAAAGAGTACTTGGATAACAAAGTATTCCGTTTGATATCGGACATAGCCGATGAAACCGGAAAGGCTTGTTATGTTATTGGAGGATATGTGCGCGACCTGTTTTTAAAAAGGCCATCTAAAGATATAGATATAGTAGTGGTGGGCAGCGGCATTGAACTTGCCGGAAAAGTGGCTGCAGAATTAGGTAAAAAAGCCAAACTGTCCGTTTTTAAAAATTTTGGAACAGCTCATATCAATTACAAAGACTATGAAATTGAATTTGTAGGTGCCAGAAAAGAATCCTATCGTTACGATTCACGCAAACCTATTGTAGAAGATGGTACCCTGGAAGACGACCAGAACAGACGTGATTTCACCATTAACGCACTTGCTCTCAGTCTGAATAAAACTACTTACGGCGAATTGCTCGATCCTTTCAATGGAATAGCCGACTTAGAAAATTTAATACTTCGTACGCCTTTGGATCCGGACATTACTTTTTCTGATGATCCTTTACGCATGATGAGAGGCATACGCTTCGCCGCACAATTGGGTTTCTACCTGGAAGCTGAAACCTTCGATGCCATTGTCAAAAAAAGACCGTATCGCCATCATTTCAAAAGAAAGAATCGCTGATGAATTGAATAAAATCATCCTTTCCCGTAAACCGTCAGTCGGATTCATCTTATTGGAAAAGACGGGATTGCTGGAACTGATCTTCCCCGAACTATATGCCTTAAAGGGCGCTGAAACCAGGGATGGTGTTGGACATAAAGACAATTTCTACCATACTTTAGCCGTGCTGGACGCGTTGAGTGAAAACACCGACAATTTATGGTTACGATGGGCAGCTTTGTTACATGACATTGGCAAACCACGCTCCAAGCGCTTTGATTACAAATTAGGCTGGACTTTCCATAACCACGATTTTATCGGTCAGAAGATGATTCCGCACATCTTCCGAAAAATGAAACTACCGCAAAATGAGAAGATGCGCTATGTTCAGAAGTTAGTTGGACTACATATGCGCCCTATGATACTGAGTGAAGATGAAGTAACAGACTCGGCCGTACGACGATTGCTGTTTGATGCAGGCGATGACATCGATGATTTGATGTTGCTATGCGAAGCTGATATCACCTCTAAAAATCAGGAAAAAGTTAAACGTTACAAAGCTAATTTCCAGCTTGTTAGACAAAAGCTCAAAGAAATAGAAGAAAAAGACAGGATCCGTAATTTTCAGCCTCCTATTGATGGGAAAGAAATTATGGAAACTTTTAATCTACCCGCTTGTGCTTTGGTAGGTGATATTAAAACGAGCATTAAGGACGCTATTTTGGATGGTATCATCCCGAATGAATACGAAGCAGCGAAACAATATATGTTTGAAGTTGCGAAGGAGTTACTGAAAGGCACAGCCTATTCACCGGAAGGAAAATAATAAATAATTATAAAAACTTAGGGGCTGTCTCAAAAGTAAATATTTAACCAAACCCCGCAAGGTATCTTAGAAGTGTTCAAATGCAAGCGCTGAGATTGAGGGCGAAGGAGCATACTGGAGTATGTAACTGAGCCCGAATATCAAAAGTAACGTGGTTGCTGAGCGAAGTCGAAGCACAGCAGTTGGGCACTTATGAGACACCGTCGGCTTTTAACGCCTCATAAACTTGACTATAAACAGGAGTAGGTATGTTGTGCTTCTTACCTAATTCAATCACCACACCCACCAAATTCTCTAATTCTATAGGCTTTCCTGATAAATAATCACTGTTCATCGAAGAGGTTTTACCTACAGGTAAACTGGCACCGTAATCCATTAACTCTTCTACCAAACCCTCTCTCAACCCTGCTTTTTCTGCTATTGAAACAGCGTATAATTCCTGCATGACAGCCAAATACATGGGACGTATTTCAACATCATTGACCAAGCTGGCAAAATCAGTATTATAGTAAGTTGTGAGTGCAGCCGTAGTAGAAATAAAGAAAAACTTACGCCACACAGCACGAATAGCATCTTCTTTTAGAACTGCTTCAATGCCTGCTTGTTGGAGTAAGTTTTCCATGTAGATCAGTCTATCTGAAGTCTTCTTCTCATGTCCAAAGTGCATGAAACGCACATTTCCGGAATCTTCAATAACACCCGGTTCCGTAATTCTGGTAATGATATATACACAGCCATACCACACTTCATTTTGTGGATAAACAGCCCGAATTCTGGCGGTAATATCAATTCCGTTCAACAAAGGTAAGATGACGGTATGTTTCGCTATAATCGGTTGTATTTGTTGCAGTACCTCCTGCAAATCATAGCTTTTAGTTGCCATGATCACATAATCAGCTTTACCGATGGCGCGCACATCATCAGTAGCTAAAGTCGGATGTGTAATAAAAGATTGATTTTCATCACTCACCTTCAAGCCACGAGATTGAATGGCTTTTAAATGAGCACCACGGGCAAAGAAAACAACGGATATATCGGGTTGCTGCTCAGCATATTTAGAAAGTAAACCGCCATAATAACCGCCTACTCCACCCAATCCCACAATAACTATTTTGGTTTTGGCTGTTTGAAGTTTATGCATTTTATAATTTATTTAAGACCTGCCTGATTTTTTCGTAGGTATTAATGGTATTGGGAACCAATGGCAGACGTAACACATTCTCTATCATTCCCATCACAGCCAGCATACTTTTCACACCGGCGGGGTTACCTTCAACAAACAACAATTCTATCAGCTCCGTAAAACGATGATGGATAATTCTGGCTTTTTCATAATCACCTTCCAAAGCCAACCTGACCATGCGGCTGAATTCTTTAGGAAATGCATTGCCGATAACAGAAATAACCCCGACTGCACCCAGGGTAATTAACGGGAAAGTAATACCATCATCACCGGAAATAACCATAAAATCGGACGGTTTATTTTTAATGATGTCATCAATCTGAGTGAAGTTTCCGGAAGCTTCTTTGGTAGCCTGGATGTTAGGAAAATCGTTGGCGAGCCGCAAAGTCGTTGCAGCCGACATATTGACGCCTGTCCTGCCCGGCACATTATATAAAATAACAGGAAGCGGTGACGCCTCAGCAATTGCTGCATAATGTCTGTAAAGCCCTTCCTGGGAAGGTTTATTGTAATAGGGAGTAACTGAAAGGATGGCATCCACTCCGTCAAGGTCGGTATGCCGGATGGTATCAACTATATGCCTGGTATTATTACCGCCTATTCCATAAACGATGGGCAGACGTTTCTGATTGATTTGGATGACAAATTTTCGAATTTCTTCTTTCTCCTGATCGGTCAAAGTGGGTGTTTCAGCAGTTGTTCCACATACTACCAGGTAATCTGTACCATTTTTTATTTGATACTCAATCAATCTGGCCAATGTATCATAATTGATACTCTCATCCGCATTAAAGGGTGTGACCAAGGCAACACCCATTCCTTTCAGTTTATAATTTATCATCGTGAATCATAAAATTTAACTGCAAAAATACATTTTTAATCATTTGAATGTATGTTTTTCAGGTAAAATATTATCTGGTCAAAGATAAAAGAAATGTCTAAATCACCCATTTCCATATTATTTTTGGCCAAATAGTCATCCATATCCATGGCAAAATCGTAAAAATTCGCTCCGTGCTTCTTGATACCGGCTTTACACTTTGCTTGTGCACACAAAACGATGTAATCCAAATGTATTGAATTACCGGTAGACAGGTCTATCAGCAAATCATATTCTTTGCTTAACAATTCGTTAAAAATCTGTTTTTTGGGTTTATTAAACAACCCAAAATTTTTAGGTAGTAAAATTTTATAGTCCGGAGATACAGGGGTGATACTTTCCTTTTTATTCAGAAAGCCCCAAGCTGTCACTTTTTTCCCATCCAAAGTTAAAAGCTGAATAATTCTATGAATACGGGGATTTTCTTCGGACAGATCACTTTCAAAAATCAACAAAATAGTTTCGGCTTTCTGAAAAGTCATAAACTTTTTTTGTCTTGGCACTGTTCTGATATACTTTGCAGCAAAGCGTTCTAATATTTTACAGGACATTTTTTTACTCATATTCCGGATTTTTATAAAAATTCGAACACCCCAACCAGCAAACACGCAACAATCAACACTCCGATGATAAGATATTCGAACCCCACAAATTTATAAAAAATTTCACATATACAGGTATGGTGAATTCTTCTTTCTTGTTAGAAAAAATAAGTGGTAAATCAGAATGTCGATGGACATTAAGACATTAAGTTAAACATCAAGCATCTCTAAAAATTCGCCTTCATTGAGAATAGGTATTCCTAAACTTTCCGCTTTCTTCAATTTTTCAGGTCCCATTTTTTCTCCGGCTAAAACAAAAGATGTTTTGGAAGAAATGGAGCTTACATTTTTACCTCCGTGTTGTATAATCATTTGTTTATATTCGTCTCTGGAATGATGTTGAAAAGTACCGCTAATTACGATGCTTTTGTCTTTCAAGGTGTCCGATTGTGGCTTTAAATCCCCTTCTGCGACAGCCATTTGTAAACCGTAATCTTTCAGACGATTGATAAGCACAATGTTTTTATCTTCTGCAAAATATTGCACCACACTTTGTGCAATGCGCTCCCCTATTTCATCGATTTCAATCAGGGTCTCGTAAGTGGCAGTTTTCAACTGTTCTATATCGTGTAATACCTGCACCAACTTTTTTGCTACAGTTTCGCCTACGAAACGAATTCCTAAAGCAAAAATCACACGATCGAACGGGATATCTTTAGATTTTTCTATGCTTTGCAAGATGTTTTGAGCCGATTTCTCGCCCAAACGTTCCAGGCCGGATAAATCATCCACTTGCAATGTATAAATATCGGCAACATCATGCAACAGACCTTCATCGTACAGCAGATTGATGGTTTCAACGCCCAAACCCTCAATATTCATTGCTTTCCGACTGACAAAATGTTGAATTTTCCCTTTGATCTGGGGGGGGCAAGTATTTTCGTTGGGACAATAATGGGCTGCTTCTCCTTCGTAGCGTACCAATGGGGTATTGCATTCCGGACAGTTTTTGATGAATTGCACCTTATCCCCTATCAACACCCTTTGGTCAACAGCAACAGCAGTAATCTTCGGAATGATTTCACCGCCTTTTTCAACATAGACCATATCACCTATATGCAAGTCTAATCCGGCAATGATATCTGCATTGTGCAAAGAAGCTCTTCTGACGGTCGTACCTGACAATAACACCGGATCTAAATTAGCAACCGGTGTAACAGCACCCGTTCTGCCCACCTGGTAAGAGACCGAATTGAGGCGTGTCAAACCCGATTCTGCCTGATATTTGTAGGCAATGGCCCAACGCGGAGATTTGGCGGTAGCACCCAAAGTTCTTTGCTGTGCAAAATCATTCACTTTAATTACAATTCCATCGGTAGCAACGGGCAATTTTTTTCTTTCTTCGTCCCAGTAATGTATGAACTCAAAGACCTCTTCTAAAGACGAACAAATTTTGACTGCTTCCGAAATTTTAAAACCCCAGGTTTTAGCGGCGCGCAAACTGTCAAAATGAGATGCAAAAGGTAAATTTTCACCTAAAATATTGTATAAATAAGAATCTAATTTACGGGATGCAACAATAGATGAATTTTGGAGTTTTAAAGTCCCCGACCCCGCATTGCGCGGATTGGCAAACAAAACTTCCTCCTGTTCTTCCCTCTCCTTGTTCAGGGCGTCAAACACCGTCCAGGGCATCAAAATTTCTCCACGAATTTCAAATCTTTCGGGATAATCACCCTGTAAATACAAAGGAATACTACGAATGGTTTTGACATTTTCAGTCACATCATCACCTTGTTCACCATCCCCTCTCGTTACCGCTCTCAACAACTTACCATCTTCATAAATAAGTGAAATAGAGGCGCCATCATATTTAAGTTCACAGACCAATTCCACATCCTCATGCAGCAGTTTTTTTATGCGATTGTAAAAATCTCGTACTTCTCCCTCAGAATAGGTGTTTTCCAGGGAAAGCATCGGGTATTGGTGTTCTACTTGCCGGAACGCTGTATTGATATCGCTACCTACTCTTTGTGTAGGCGACAAAGGATCAAAAAACTCAGGATGTTCAGTCTCCAATACTTGTAACTCCTTTAGTTTCATATCAAACTCGTAATCAGGTATGGTAGGCGCATTCAGCACATAATAATTGTAATTATGCTGGTGCAGTTCCTTGCGCAGGGATTCAATTTGTTGAAGTTTCGTCATAATAGTTGCAAAGTTAGCAGAAAGTTCTCAAACAGAGTTCAAAAATCTTTCTTCTTCTGAAGAAATTAACAATTAACCCTAAACATTCATAATTAAAACACTATCTTTGTGGGTCACTAATGTTTCTGCATGCTTGATACAGTCATAAAAGGGATAATTATCGGGTTGTTTGTTTCGGTTCCCATGGGTCCGATAGGAATGCTGATCATACAGCGAACCTTGGATAGGGGTAGAAAATATGGCATCGCAACCGGCTTGGGTGCTACCTTGTCGGATTTGATTTACACAGTAATTGGATTATTTTTTATTGGTTTTGTAGTTGATTTTATCGAAGAAAATAAAATAATCTTACAAGTAATTGGAAGCGTTGTGGTATTTTTATTTGGAGTGTTTATCTACAAAAACAAACCGCAGCATCAACTCCAGCATCAACAACTTCCCAAACAACAAAATAACGGTAGTATCGTGTCTGATTTTTTCAGCTCTTTGGTTCTCACCCTTAGCAACCCTTTTATTCTATTTGTGCTGCTGGCATTATTTGCACGATTCAACTTTTTGGCAGAAAACACCACCCTGTATCATAATATAATTGGTATGCTTTCTATTTTGGCCGGTGCATTATCATGGTGGTTAGTATTGACTTACCTGGTAAATAAATCCAGAAGTAAATTGAGTTACAGGAGTATCAACTTGATTAATCAGATTATTGGCTTAATTATCATGCTTATAGGAGTTGTGGGTACTGCTTTGAGTTTGTTGTCATTCTTCTAAAGAAGAAATACGACTGATAGTTTGCAGCTTATGCGTATATTCGCCTGTAATGGATGATATAATTCCGTACTCATCAATCCGGTCAACTTTTACCCATCCTGACGCATGTATTACTTCAGTATTGTTCTTCAATATCCCGACATGGGTAATTTTACCTTTTGTATCTCCAAAGAAAGCTAAGTCGCCGATGACTGCATCAGACAGACTTTCAACAAGCGTTCCGTGTTGTGCCTGCTGTGAGGCATCACGCGGCAAACTAAATCCGGCGATAGAATATACGGTTTGCACCAATCCGGAACAATCTATTCCCAACACTGATTTTCCTCCCCAAAGGTAAGGGACATTGATATATGACATAGCTGTGTTTATCAATAATTCCCTACATGTATTTTCATCGGAAGTTTGATTAAATGAATTTAACACGCAATTAACGTTCATCAAAGTCCAGGTTTCATCGTGTAGTTTAAAAACATCATCCTGCAAATTATACAATAAACTTCCTCCGGGAATTAGCATGGATTGATCCAGAACTTGATTACGAATCAAGGCATAAGGAGTGCAAACTTTGGTGACTTTCATTTGTTTACTTTTCAAAAAGATTGATTCAGGAACACCTGTAATCATTTTTCTGTCCGCCCACCCTTGATATCCATCCCGGATATTTTTTATATACAACCACTTTTCTTGTTCATCTATGATTTTGACGTACTCACCAAAAAGTAATTGCGTAGTCATTTCGCTACGCTCATTGTCAGCTGCCCTGACCGGGACCAATGGAAGTTTAACAAATCCGTAATGCATATGTGCTTATCGATTTTTATGTTTTAATACCAACGGAGTTTACAAAAGTACTTAAATTTTAATATATTTGCACCTTCAATGTCTTTCAGTTAAAGTTCCCCACCATGGGAACTTCTCTAACCAACAAACGAAAAAGAGTAGAATGAATTTGAATTCTTTTCAAAACAAATTTCGAGATATTTTTAAAGTCATTTTGTTTTTGTGTACCATCGTGATCATTGTTCTTTTGTTTCCAAATCGCGATAGTATGAAATATCAATTTGAGGTCGGGAAACCCTGGTCATACGATTTGCTCATGGCTTCTTACGATTTTCCGATTTACAAAAGTGATGAGCAAATTCAACAGGAAAAAAAAGAAATTTTAAAAAATTACCTGCCCTTTTATAATTTAGACACCACTGTTTTTACCACTCAATATCAGTTATTTGTGAACAATTATAAAGAAGAACACGGGGAAAAACCAACTCATCTGAAAAGCATTTATAAAAATCTGAAAGACATCTATGAAAATGGAATTATATCCGCCGGACAATACCAAAAATTAAGGGATGATAATACTGCTTACATCAACTGCATTCTACCTGACAAGCTCACTCATACGGTAGCTTTGGATGAGATTTACACGCCTAAAACGGCATATGAGAAATTGATGCAAATTGATGAATTTCAATCCGGTCTGTATAACATCAATCTATATCTTACCACAAATCTGCATTACGACAGCATTATCTCTGATTTATCACAGGAAGAATTATTGAAGAGCTTATCTTTAACTGCCGGCGTTGTTCAAGCAGGAGAGCGGATTATCGATCGTGGTGAGATAGTGGATGAAGAGTTATTTCTGATTTTGCAGTCCATGAAAATCGAACATGATCAGAGAAATGCTTCTTTTCAACGTTCAACCCTTGCACTAATGGGAGAAATTGTAATGATTACGGGATTGATCGTTATTTTCTTCCTGTTTTTGAGACTCTTCAGGCCGAGGATTTTCAATAATTTGAAAAACCTGATTTTCATTAATTTAATGATGATTATCATAATCGCCTTGTCTTCCATGGTCATCCAGCTGACGACAGTTAGTTGTTTTGTTATACCCTTTGCGCTGCTGCCAATCATTATACGTGTTTTCTTTGATTCCAGAACAGCCTTATTTGCACACATCATCACTGTGTTGATCGTTTCTTTGATGGTGGATAATCCCTATCAATTTTTATTGATACAAATTGTAGCAGGTATGGTCGCCGTTTCCAGCCTGAAAGACATGACACAGCGATCTCAGCTAGCTCAATCGGCATTGATTATTTTTATTACTTACAGTTTGACGTATCTGGCACTTGAATTTATCAGTGAAGGTGTGTTTAATAGAATTTACTGGATGCCTCTGATTTATTTCGCCATCAGCAGTACATTTTTACTTTTTGCGTACCTGCTAGTTTTTATTCTTGAAAAAATTTTCGGATTAATGTCTTCTGTTACGTTGCTCGAACTGAGCAATATCAACAGCAGTCTGATGATACAGTTTGCGGAAAAAGCACCCGGAACTTTTCAACATACCCTGCAAGTATCCAACTTGGCCACCGAAGCAGCCAAAAAAATTGGAGCCAACAGTTTGTTAGTACGCACCGGTGCCCTATATCATGATATAGGAAAAATGGAGAACCCTGGTTTGTTCATTGAAAACCAACACGGTGGTCAAAATCCTTTAGATAAATTGGATTTTGTGGAAGCCGCACAAAAAATTATCAGGCATGTGCCGGACGGTGTTAAGATTGCCAAGAAAGAACACCTTCCGGAGCAAATTGTTCACTTTATAACTACCCATCACGGCCTCAGTAAAGCCAAATATTTTTACAATGCATTTATCAATGCCAATCCCGGTGTCAAACCTGATCCATCTTTATTCACATATCCCGGTCCCCTACCCGACACACAAGAAACGGCCATTTTGATGATGGCGGATGCAGTAGAAGCCCGTGCACGCAGTCTGAATGAATACAGCGAAAAGAGCATCAGCGATTGCGTAGAAGATATGATTAATATGCAAATCGCTGAAGGTCAATTTAAAAACGCACCACTTAGCTTCAGGGATGTAGAAACCATCAAGGCTGTTTTCAAAGAAAAAATCACGAGCATGTATCATACAAGGATTGAATACCCGAAAGTTAAGGAAGAACTTGAAGGACAAACCCACAATGAAGCATAATGTCAGTGTTTAACGACCGACCTTGGCTGGTGAGTCAAAAAACAAGTGAGATTGACGTGAAAAATCGTTCTTGTTCGAGCTGCGTAGCAGCGAGTTTGAACGATTTAGTCAATCAAGCGCAAGTTTTTTGAGCGAAGCAGGCATAGTCTTGACTTTTTTTTGCTTCGTTTTTTTGTGTCAAGACAAAAAAATGAAGTTTTGATTTAACGAATATCTCCTCATAACTTATCAATTGCTTGCTGCAAGTCTGCTTTGATATCTTCTATATTTTCAATACCTACCGACAAGCGGATCAAGCCCGGTTCAACACCGGCAGCAATTTGATCCTCCGAAGAAAGTTGTTCATGCGTTGTTGCAGCCGGATGGATAATCAAGGACTTAACATCTCCAAGATTAGCTACGTGACTGTGCAGTTGCACGCTATCGATCAGTTTGTTAGCGCGTTCAGGATCGCCCTTGAGTTTGAAAGTCAACACACCGCCAAAACCTCTCTTCAAGTATTTTTTGGCAATTTCATGATGCTTACTGCTCTTCAATCCGGGATAATTCACATATTCCACAGCCGGATTTTGTTCCAGCCATTCAGCCAGTTGTTGGGTATTATAGACATGGCGTTCCATCCTGAGTGAAAGGGTTTCCAGGCCTTGCAACATCAAAAATGAATTAAACGGACTGATGGCATTACCCCAATCACGCAATCCTTCAACTCGTGCGCGAACGTTGAAAGCGATATTCCCGTGGGGACTATCTGGTCCAAACAGGTCCCAGAACACCATACCATGATAACCTTCGGAAGGTTCTGTAAATGCGGGAAACTTACCATTACCCCAATTGAATTTTCCGCTATCTACAATGATACCGCCTATGGAATTACCATGGCCACCTATCCATTTGGTTGCAGAGGCCACAACCACAGCAGCACCATGCTCAATGGGACGGAAAAGATAGCCACCGGCACCGAAAGTATTATCCACTATCAAAGGGATGCCATATTTATCGGCAACAGTGGCAATGGCATCGAAATCCGGAACATTTAAATTAGGATTACCCATGGTTTCCAGGTAGATTGCCTTGGTATTATCATCAATTAGCTTTTCATATTCAGCAGGATTGTCATTGGGTGTAAACCGTACTTCAACGCCCAATCGCTTGAACTGTACCTTGAACTGATTATAAGTTCCACCGTACAAATAAGGCGTTGACACAAAATTATCACCGGCCTGTACGATATTGTTGATGGCAAGAAACTGAGCTGATTGCCCGGAAGATGTTGCCAAAGCCGACACTCCACCTTCCAAAGCGGCTACACGCTTTTCAAATACATCTGTAGTAGGGTTCATCAAACGTGTATAGATATTACCGAACTTCCTCAACGCAAATAAATCTGCACCATGTTGTGCATCATCAAAGACATAGGAAGTTGTTTGGTAGATAGGAACTGCCCTGGAATTGGTCGATTTATCAACCTCTTGACCGGCATGAACTTGCAAAGTTTCGAATTTATAATTTGTTGACATGAAAATTTATTTTTTAAAGTTGTTGATATAGTAGTTAGTAGTTTTTTTGGAAGTTATAGAAGTTAGGGAAGTTAAAGAAGTTAGTGTGTTCCGGGGTCCGGGGTCGCGTGGCTTGATTCGCTCATCGTTTTTCGTTCTTTGTCTTTTGTCTTTATTCTTTGTTCTTTGTTCTCATTCGAACAATTAAACAATTCAACAATTAAACAGCTCCGTCGATAAATACCGTTCTCCGGTGTCGGGAAGGATCGCTACAATGGTTTTGCCTTCGTTTTCCGGTCGTAATGCAATTTGTACAGCCGCGTAAACTGCTGCTCCGGAGGAAATACCCACCAATATGCCTTCCTGTCTCGCTAATTGACGGGAAGTCAGGATAGCCTGATCGTTGGTAACCTGAAAAACCTCATCTATCACCTTGGAATCGTAAGTTTTGGGGATAAATCCCGCGCCTATTCCCTGTATTTTATGTAAACCGGGTGCACCACCTGATAAAACAGGAGAATCCGCTGGTTCAACAGCTACAACCTGAATATTGGGATTGTATTTTTTCAATTTGAAGCCTGTTCCGGAAATGGTGCCGCCTGTACCTACTCCGGCAACCAACATGTTCACCTGACCATCCGTATCCCTCCAAATTTCTTCAGCAGTAGTTTTAGCATGGACTTTAGGATTAGCCTCATTTTCAAACTGCTGAGGCATAAAAGCACCAGTTTCAGCCACAATTTTTTCAGCTTGTGCAATGGCACCTTTCATACCCTCTACACCCGGCGTCAGCACCAGTTCGGCGCCCAAGGCCTTCAACAAACAGCGTCTCTCTACACTTGAGGTATCCGGCATTACAATAGTCAGCGTATAACCCTTAACGGCAGCTACCATGGCCAAACCGATTCCCGTACTGCCACTGGTAGGCTCCACAATCTTACCTCCCGGCTTCAACAAGCCTTTTGCTTCAGCATCTTCCACCATAGATAAGGCAATACGGTCTTTGACACTACCTGCCGGGTTGTAGGCTTCCAATTTAACAATGAGCCTGGCTTTGACACCCTGCTTAACTGCAAAATTGGACAGTTGTACCAAAGGCGTATTACCAATCAATTCTGTTAAGTTTTTTGCAATTTTAGGCATTGTATTTTATTTTAATTGAAGAGCAAAGATACATTTTTTAAGTAGTTTCCATGTATTTTTACCTTATCAAAATAAAATTTTACAAATAGTTCACCTCCTAAAACCTCACCGCCACCATTGCCAGGAAATTAATTCCGGCCTGGGGAAAGTGGCGCAACTCGCTGTTGCGACTACCATCTTCTAGCAAATAACTGTACCATACATATCCGTTGGAAACGTACTGCGCATTTAGTAAATTGTTAATTTGCACCCCAAAATCTATGGAACGGATGTAGGGCAAAAGTAAACTATAAGAGGCATATACATTATTGACAAAGTAAGATGGTATGGAACGCTTTTCATCGGAAGTATTGTCTAAATACTGCTTGCTTACATATTGTGAAATTAAAGACAATTCAAATCCTTTGTGATGGAAGCTGAACATATTATTTCCAACTACATTGGGCGACATGGCAATATTGGTCGTGCCTAAATCAAGATTTTCAGTTCTTACCCAATTCTTCATGTCCGTAGCATTGTCGTACACATCAATGTCTTGCTCAATGAAATTCAGAATTTTATGTTGACTCAAGGCTAAATTAGCACTCCATTTTAACCAATCGGTAATTTTTGCAGCAGCCATCAATTCTACACCTCTTCTGTAACTATCAGGAATATTGGTGGTCAAAGCTGCACCGATCTCACTGATTTTACCAGTCAATATCAACTGATTTTTATACTGCATATTGAATAAATTCATACCGATGGAAAAAGAAGCATGTTGGTATTTATACCCCAATTCCGTATTGTACAGGGTTTCATGGGTGGGTTTTTCATTCGGACCGACTTCCGTATAGTTTTTACGGTTGGGTTCTCTATTAGCTACAGAAAAAGATGTGTAGAGAGCGTAATGCCTGTTAATCGTATAATTTAACCCCACTTTAGGATTCAGGAAATGAAAATCATGTGCTTGGGTAATATCCGTCAATCTTCCTTGCGATTTATCGTACTTATCCCCCACTCCATCCAAGGCGTAGTGTATGTAACGATATTGTACATCCGCATTCAAATACAAACCACTCAAAATCTCAAATGTACCTTTTGCGTAGATATTGGCATCGTCTTTCAACACTGTATTATAGTACCAATTTTTATTAGGATCCAAATTATCGGCGTATCTCATCCAAATCACCTTACCAAAATGACTACCCGTATATCTGTTCATTCCACCACCTACAACAGCATCTACCCAGTTCTGATTGTAGTTTAAAGACCAGACCATACCACCAAAATGATTGTCTAACCATTTTTGACGAATTAAATCTGCCCTGGTCAGGGTCCCACTTTCCGTAACAACAGGAGCAATTGAGTATTCATTCAACTTTGCCCTTACTTTATAATCCTCATAATATCCTTTTCCTCTTGTATAATGTGCTGATATGTTCAAATTCAACTCGGGATTAAATTGATGCAAACCATGTAACTGGTAGTGGGTTTGCACGTAATTATCAGTCTGATTATCATAAAACTGCCTGTTGCCATTTGCATCAACATACTCGCCCAACTCATTATACCTGCGATTAACCAACATGGAGTCCGGATTTACCCCATTCCAGGATTGGTTAGTCCGTTGGTTTCCACCAAAGGTGACAAACTTTACAGATGATTTCTCGCCATAATATCCTGCAGAGAAAAAGTAAGACTTCATATTCACCCCGGATCTTTCGATGTAGCCGTCCGACAATACTTGCGATAAACGTGCATCCGCTGCCCATCTTCCATTCATCAAACCCGTACCGGCTTTCAAAGTACTTTTCCAGGTATTGAATGAGCCGTAAGTATTGGCAATTTCAGCATATGGATTTATCCTTAGTTTTTCCGTCTGCATATTGATACTGGCTCCAAAAGCACCGGCACCTTGTGCGGATGTTCCTACCCCACGCTGTATTTGCACAGAAGAGAGTGAAGAAGCAAAATCAGGCATATTCACAAAATACACATCATGCGATTCAGCATCATTCAGGGGAATACCATTTACCATCACATTTACCCTGTTGGCATCCGTACCCCTGATGCGATAACCGGTGTTGCCCAAGCCGGTTCCGGATTCGGAAGTAGCCACAAAAGAAGGTGTCAGATCAAGCAGAAAAGGTAATTCCTGTCCGATATTTCTCCTTTCAATTTCTTCTGAAGACACATCGGTATAACTGACAGCCGATTTTTCATTGGCACGGGCAGCAGAAGAAATTACCACTTCGTCCAAATAAACATGCATGGAATCTTTTTTCGATTCCGTTTCAGCATACAAGCCGCAATAAAGTAGCAGTGCGGCAACTGCAATTGCATTTCTTCTCATAACAAATTAATTAAATTGTTGATTAATAATTTATTCTGAGAGTCCAAAAAATAACGGAGATTTACTTTTTCCCTTGACGGCATTATCCGTCCAGGTTCAAAGGGTATGATCTCAGCCCGTATTATTAAGGCACCCCCAAGTTTGGTGATTGTTTTTTCGCCAAACCCGGGGCAAAGGTAGAAAATTAATTTTGAATGGGAAATTTTTTGTTCCAATCACATTTTTTTATTTAACCTGTTTGTTTTTTCAAAAAACACCTTTATCTTTGCAGCTCGAATTATTCAAAACTCGAATTTTTCAAAAAAGCAATGAATAGTATTTTTATACATACCCTACTACTCAACATTATTATTCTTTTACGTAAGAAGTAAGAGTGAGTTTGGTATGTATTGATTATAAGAAAACTGGAAAGCCTTTCTCACTCAAATGGGAAAGGCTTTTTTAAAAACAAAAAATTATGGAAAAACTTTTTATTTTTGATACTACTTTGCGTGACGGCGAACAAGTTCCGGGTTGTCAGTTGAATACAGTTGAAAAGATTCAAGTAGCTAAAGCGCTGGAACTGCTCGGCGTAGATGTTATAGAAGCAGGTTTCCCGATTTCAAGTCCGGGTGATTTTAAATCAGTAGAAGAAATCTCAAAAGCCGTTACATGGCCGGTGATTTGTGCGCTTACCCGGGGTGTAGAGAAAGATATCGAAGTAGCTGCAGAAGCTCTGCAATATGCTAAGCGTAAACGCATCCACACCGGATTGGGAACTTCGGAACAGCATATCCGATATAAATTTAATTCTACGCAGGAAGAAATTCTTGAACGTGCTATTTTAGCTACAAAATATGCTAAAAAATTCGTGGAAGATGTGGAATTTTATTGTGAAGATGCCGGACGCACGGATAATGAATATTTGGCTCGTGTGGTGGAAGCAGTAATCAAAGCCGGTGCTACCGTGGTGAATATCCCTGACACAACAGGTTATTGCCTTCCCTGGGAATACGGCGAAAAAATCAAATATCTTTTTGAAAATGTAAGCAATATTCATAAGGCGGTTATTTCCACACATTGCCACAACGACCTTGGTATGGCCACTGCCAACACGATGGCAGGCATACTGAATGGTGCTCGTCAAGTAGAAGTTACTATCAACGGCATTGGTGAAAGAGCAGGTAATACTTCTTTGGAAGAAATCGCGATGATACTAAAATCTCACAAAGGATTGGGAATTGACACCAATATCAATACGCAGAAAATCTACCCGACAAGTCGCTTGGTTTCAAGCTTGATGAATATGCCTGTACAACCGAATAAGGCAATTGTTGGACGCAATGCGTTCGCACATTCGTCGGGTATTCATCAGGACGGCGTGCTGAAAAACCGCGAAAGCTATGAAATTATGGACCCGACCGATGTAGGTATCGATAAGAATTCAATTGTATTGACAGCCCGAAGCGGTCGTGCTGCATTGAAACACCGTTTGAGTGTTCTTGGTATTGAGGTAGATAACGGAAAATTGGATGAAATTTACGAAAAATTCCTTAATTTAGCGGATAAAAAGAAAGATATCAACGACGACGACGTGATGATGCTTGCCGGAATGGAACGCACAGCAAACCAACGTATTAAAGTGGATTATCTGCAAGTCACATCGGGAATTGGCGTAAAATCGGTTGCAAGTGTTGGACTTTTGATTGCAGGTGAGAAGTTTGAAGCCGCAGCAAGCGGAAACGGTCCGGTAGATGCCGCCATCAAAGCCATGAAGCAAATCATCAAACGAAATATGACCTTGCAGGAATTTACCATTCAAGCCATCAGCCGAGGAAGCGATGACGTGGGTAAAGTGCATATGCAGGTTGAACACGACGGTAATGTGTACTACGGTTTCGGAGCCAATACCGATATTGTGGCTGCCTCACTCGAAGCGTACGTGGATGCAATCAATAAGTTTGTGAAGTAAGAACAGCCCCCTAAATCCCCTAAAAAGCCCCCTAAATCCCCCGAAGGGGGACTTTGATAGGACATTTTTACCAATTTGTAAATCTGATTGAAAGCGAATTACAAAGCATTTTAATAAAAAAATTTATAGAAATTGACACAAAATAACAATATGACTACAAACAAACAACAAATTCCCCCTTTGGGGGGCAGGAGGGCTAGGAGGACCACCCTTTTTGATAAGATATGGGATGCACATGTGGTTTCAACCATAGAAAACGGACCCACGCAACTCTACATCGACCGCCATTTCTGTCATGAAGTAACCAGTCCGCAAGCTTTTAATGGCTTACGGGCACGTGGTCTAAAGGTTTTTCGTCCTGAGTTGACCACCATGACGGCTGACCACAACATACCAACCATCGATCAGGATAAACCGGTTAAAGATCCGATTTCTCGTCATCAATTGGAGACCTTTGCAAAAAATGCAAAAGAATTTAATATGCCGATTTATTATCCCTTGGGACATAGCAAAAACGGTATTGTGCACGTGATTGGTCCGGAAAACGGATTTACCCAACCCGGTATGACCATCGTTTGTGGTGACAGTCATACCTCTACTCACGGCGCATTCGGTACCATCGCTTTTGGCATTGGTACTTCTGAAGTGGAAATGGTGCTTGCCACGCAGTGCATTTTACAAACCCGTCCCAAAACAATGCGAATTACCTTTAACGGCAAACTGAAACCGGGTGTAACATCCAAAGACTTGGCTCTTTATATGATTTCCAAACTGACCACAGGCGGCGCCACAGGTTATTTTGTGGAATATGCCGGAGAAGCCATTCGCAATATGACGATGGAAGAACGAATGACAGTTTGTAACCTTTCAATTGAAATGGGCGCGCGCGGAGGGTTGATTGCACCGGACGAGACTACATTTAACTATGTAAAAGGGCGTGAATTTGCACCGAAAGGCGAAGAGTGGGATAAAAAATTGGCTTATTGGAAAACGCTGAAATCGGATGATGATGCTGTTTTTGATATGGAACTCACATTTGATGCGTCTGAAATTGAGCCGATGATTACATACGGCACCAATCCGGGTATGGGCATGCGTATCAGCGACAGCATCCCGACATTGGACGAAGTGGGTGAAACCGGTCGTATTTCTTTCCAAAAATCTTTGGATTATATGGGCTTCCAACCTGGTGAAAAATTATTAGGCAAATCCATTGACTATGTATTTCTTGGCAGTTGCACCAACGGGCGCATCGAAGATTTCCGCCTGTTTGCCAACTACGTGAAAGGCAAGAAAAAAGCTAAAAACGTTACTGCATGGCTTGTTCCGGGTAGTTGGAAAGTTCGCAAGCAGATTGAAGAAGAAGGCTTGGACAAAATTTTAGAAGCAGCCGGATTTTCCATTCGTCAGCCGGGTTGCTCGGCTTGCCTGGCAATGAATGATGATAAAATCCCTGCCGGAAAATACGCTGTCAGCACTTCCAACCGGAACTTTGAAGGACGTCAAGGACCGGGTGCACGCACCATTTTGGCGGGTCCGCTCGTAGCTGCCGCAGCCGCAGTAAGTGGGAGAATAACAATGCCTTAATAACGCAGAACACTAATGTTACAAATTGTAAGTGTAAATGAACTTGAACACAAATTTCACAAATTTCGCAAATGAACGCAAATTGATTTTTAACATAAAAAATTATTTTAAAAATTTGTGCCAATTCGTGTAATTCGCGTAATTTGTGTCCCAAAAATTAACAATAATGGAAAAATTTAAAACAATAACATCATCAGTTGTTCCGCTTCCAATTGAGAATGTGGATACAGATCAAATTATTCCGGCTCGTTTTCTGAAAGCCACTGATAAAGAAGGTTTCGGAGATAATCTGTTTGCCGATTGGCGCTATCAAAAAGATGGCACACCCAAATCCGATTTTGTGTTGAATAACCCCACTTACGCCGGCAGCATATTGGTTGCAGGTAAGAACTTCGGTTCCGGTTCGAGTCGTGAGCATGCCGCCTGGGCAATTGGTGGTTACGGGTTTAAAGTGGTGGTTTCCAGCTTCTTTGCCGATATCTTTAAAAACAATGCTCTGAACAATGGGATTCTTCCTGTTGTGGTGAGCCCGGAATTTTTGAATGATATTTTCAAAGCTGTGAAAAAAGACCCCAAAACAACATTGACCGTCAATCTTCAAGACCAAGTCATTACCAATAACGCCAACAAAGCCGGTGAAACTTTCGAGATCAATGCTTATAAAAAAGAGTGTTTGTTAAATGGTTTGGATGATATTGATTATTTATTGAGTAAAAAAGAGTTGATTGAGGAGTTTGAGAGGAAAAGAAGCCCCCTAAATCCCCCAAGGGGGACTTTGGGCGAGTGCAAGTGATTTAACTACCAAAAGCACCAAAGTCCTCAAATAAAGTAATAACAATATTGTAGACATATGAAACAGCCATTTGATAAAATTCTCAAACACAAGGAAATGATTAATGGCGTGTTCCATGTGACCTTAGTGTAAAAAATAAAAAATAAACACATGAAAGATATTAACAATACAAATGTCAAAGAACAGACTTTCCCAAAGTCCCCCTTGGGGGATTTAGGGGGCAACTTCGTCGAAATCATGGATACTACCCTGCGAGATGGGGAACAAACCTCAGGGGTATCATTTGTAGCGGCTGAAAAACTAAGCATAGCCAAGCTTCTGTTGGAAGAATTGCGGGTGGATAGAATCGAAATTGCTTCTGCACGTGTTTCTGATGGTGAATATGCTTCTGTCAAAAGGATTGCGCAATGGGCAAAAGATAATGGACATATTGACAAAGTGGAAGTGTTGGGTTTTGTAGATGGCAGGACTTCTTTGGAATGGGCACAGAAAGCAGGTTGCAAGGTAGTAAATCTTCTGTGTAAAGGTTCTGAGAATCATTGTAAACATCAATTGAGAAAAACTCCCGACCAACATTTGGCCGATATCAGGCAGGTCCTGGCATATGCGCGTGAGATGGGTATTACCGTCAATATTTATCTTGAAGACTGGTCGAACGGCATGCGCGACTCCGAGGATTATGTGTTTTATATGGTGGATAACCTGAAAAATGAATCCATTGCGCGTTTTATGTTACCTGACACATTGGGTATATTGAATCCCTCGGAAACATTCAAATTCTGTATAAAAATGGTGGGTCGTTATCCTGATTTACACTTCGATTTTCATGCGCATAATGATTACGACTTGGCAGTTTCCAATGTATTTGAAGCCGTACGAGCAGGTGTGAAAGGCGTACATGTCACCATCAATGGTTTGGGAGAGCGGGCAGGCAATGCTCCCCTATCCAGTGCTGTTGCAGTGCTACATGATCAATTGAAGAAAAGAACCAATATAGATGAGAGTAAAATAAACGATGTAAGTAAATTGGTAGAATCCTATTCGGGAATACGTATTCCCGCCAATAAGCCGGTTATTGGCGACAATGTTTTTACACAAGTAGCAGGAATTCATGCCGATGGTGATAGCAAACGCAATTTATATTACAATGACTTGTTACCCGAACGTTTTGGCCGGGAAAGAGTTTATGCTTTAGGTAAAACATCCGGGAAAGCAAACATCCTTCAAAACTTGAGAATGCTGGGTATTGAACTGGACGACGAAATGATGGCGCTGGTTACTCAACGTATCATTGAATTGGGTGATAAAAAAGAAGTGGTTACTATTGAAGAACTGCCCTTTATCGTATCCGACATCGTCAAAAACTCAACAAGCGATGACAGTCCGGTAAAGGTATTGGATTACAGCACAGCGATCAGTAAAGGCTTACGTCCAATGGCAATCGTTAAAATGGAAATCTATGGAGAGGTATATCAGCAATCGGCTGCGGGTGAGGGACAATATCATGCCATTTCAAAAGCCATGTATAAAATCTATAAAAAATTAAATAAACCCACACCGGAACTGTTGGATTATGAGGTTTATATTCCACCCGGCGGACAAACAAATGCTATGGTACAAACCATCATCACCTGGAAATTCAATGATAAAACGTTCAGAACAAGAGGATTGTCAACCGACCAAACTGTATCCGCCATCAAAGCAACGGAGAAGATGTTGAATATTATTGAGGGGGAATGAGTGTTTAATGTGTAGTGTGTAATGTTTAAATGTTTAATCGTTTAATTGTTGAACTGTTGGACTGAGAATAAAGAACAAAGAATAAAGACAAAAGACAAGGAGCGAAGAACAAAGAACGAAAAACGATGAGCGAATCAAGCCACGCAACCCCGGACCCCGGAACACGCTAACTTCTTTAACTTCCCTAACTTCTTTAACTTCCCAAAAAACTACTAACTACTAGCTACTAACTACCAACTACTAAAAATAACTTCCAAAAAACCACATCATCAAAAACAAAAAATAACAAAATATGAATCGACAACTCAAAATCGCAGTATTAGCCGGCGACGGTATAGGTCCTGAAATCACCAGGCAGGCTTTGGAAGTGACCAAAGCCATTTGTAAAAAATTCGGACATGGTTTGCGTTATGAAGAAGGTGTTACAGGTGCATCGGCTATTGATGCAGTTGGGGATCCTTATCCCAAAGAAACTCATGAGTTATGCATGCGTTCTGATGCCGTACTCTTCGGTGCCATTGGTGACCCGAAATACGACAATGACCCTACGGCTAAAGTACGTCCGGAACAAGGTTTATTGAGGATGAGAAAAGCCTTGGGCCTGTATGCCAACATCCGTCCTGTTACAACTTTTCCTTCTTTATTGCACAAATCTCCCCTGCGTGCCAACTTGATTGAGGGAGCAGACTTTATATGCATTCGTGAACTTACGGGAGGGTTGTACTTTGGTCGTCCGCAAGGCCGTTCCGAAGATGGCAACACCGCCTACGACACCTGCATTTACACCCGTGAAGAAGTGGAGAGGATCATACATTTGGCCTATAAGTTTGCCGGACAGCGTAAAAAGAAGGTTACCATGGTCGATAAAGCCAATGTCCTGGCATCAAGCAGACTGTGGAGGGAAGTTACGCAAGAAATTGCTCTTCAGTATCCTGACATCGAAACCGAATATATGTTCGTGGACAATGCAGCCATGCGCATTATCCAATGGCCCAAAAGCTTTGACGTGTTGGTGACTGAAAATCTTTTCGGTGATATTTTAACAGATGAAGCCTCTGTAATCACCGGTTCTCTGGGTATGTTACCTTCCGCATCCATTGGTATTCACACTTCCGTTTTTGAACCCATACACGGCTCCTATCCGCAGGCAGCAGGGAAAAATATAGCCAATCCGTTGGCTGCCATTCTTTCTGCAGCTTTGATGTTTGAATATGCATTTGAAATGATGGAAGAAGGTGCACTGATCCGTGAGGCAGTAGAAGCTTCCATGAATGAAAAAATTGTTACGGAAGACATTGCTGGTGAGGGAAGAGCTTATTCTACATCAAAAGTTGGCGAATGGATTGTTGCTTATATTAATAAGAAATAGTACATTTGTAGCAAATTCAAATAAACAACCCCATGGCTTCTTCACCAAACTCATCATTCAAGGTATTTTCAGGTACAAACAGCCGATATCTTGCAGAAAAAATATGTCAAAGTTTAAACTCTCCGCTCGGAAATATGATCATCGAACATTTCGCCGACGGAGAGTTTGCCGTTTCATACGAAGAGTCTATTCGTGGTCAATGTCTTTACCTTATTCAATCTACTTTTCCCAATTCAGATAATTTGATGGAGTTGTTGCTGATGATAGATGCAGCAAAAAGAGCCTCTGCCTATAAAATCATCGCCGTAATTCCTTATTTCGGCTGGGCAAGGCAAGATAGAAAAGACAAGCCAAGAGTATCCATAGGTGCCAAGTTGATTGCCGACTTACTAAGTGTTGCCGGCGTTGACAGGATAATAACCATGGACCTGCATGCTGATCAAATTCAGGGCTTTTTTGATGTGCCGGTTGACCACCTTTATGCCTCCAGCATTTTTATTCCATACATTCAATCTTTAAATCTGAAAGAATTGGTTATTGCCTCTCCGGATGTCGGAGGTTCGAAGCGGGCGGGTACTTTCTCGAAACATCTTGGAGTACCTATGGTACTGTGTCATAAAGCACGCGAAAAAGCCAATGTGGTAGGCGAAATGCGCATCATCGGAGATGTAGAAGGAAAAGATGTTGTTATTGTGGATGACATGATAGACACTGGAAGCACGTTGTGCATGGCTGCTGATTTAATGATGAAAGACGGAGCCAATTCGGTACGTGCCATCGTTTCCCACGGAGTAATGTCAGGCAAGGCTTCAGAGAGAATCTTAAATTCTGCTTTGCAGGAATTAGCATTCACTGATTCTATCCCCTTTGATGTCAACAGATGTCCTAAAGTTAAAATTCTCAGTTGTGCCGACATGTTTGCTGACACCATAGAAAGAGTACAATCCCATCGCTCAATCTCTGAGCAATATGTCATCAAAAGATGAATGAAAAATAAATCTTTAACTTTGTAAACCAAACATTTAACGTAATATGGAATATCCAACCCTACAAGACAAATTGATTATGCCCGAGTATGGGCGCAATATTCAACACATGGTCCAACATGCCGTTACGATAGAAGACCGTGACGAGCGTACCCGCTGTGTGAATACAATAGTCAATATCATGGGTAACCTTTTCCCCTATTTGAGAGATATCAGTGATTTTAAACATAAACTATGGGATCATGTGGCAATCATGTCTGATTTTAAATTAGATATAGACTATCCTTACGAAATAGTCAAGGAAGAAAGCCTGTATGCTCCTCCCGAAAGAATATCGTATCAATCCAACAAAATACGTTATCTGCACTATGGGACTACCCTGGAAAAAATGATTAAAAAGGTGGCTGATTATGAAGAAGGAGAGGAACGTGATGAGTTGATACGTTTGATTGCCAATCAGATGAAAAAATGCTTTCTGACCTGGAACAAAGAAGTTGTCGATAATAAAAAAATCTTCGAAGATTTGAAAGAACTATCCAACGGAAAATTAGATTATACTGATGATTCTTTCAAGCTGGTAGAGTCGAGAGACGTACTCCATAATACCAAAAAGAACAGATCCAAAAAGAAATAACATGGCGTCATTTGTTATCAAAGGAAAACAGAAATTATCCGGCGAAATCATTCCTCAAGGAGCTAAGAATGAAGCTCTACAGGTTATTTGCGCCGTCCTTTTGACAGATGAAAAAGTTACTATTCACAATATTCCTGATATCATTGATGTCAATAATCTGATTGATTTGTTAGCTAACATGGGTGTTACTGTTCAGCAAATCAACAGACACAGCTATACCTTTCAGGCTGATCAAGTCAATTTGGATTACCTGCATACGCCGGAATTTTATGCTAAAAGTGCATCTTTGCGTGGTTCTGTAATGATAATCGGACCCTTGACTGCAAGATTTGGCAAAGCCCTGATACCCAAGCCGGGAGGCGATAAAATTGGTAGACGAAGATTGGATACGCATTTTATCGGCATTCAAAAGTTAGGTGCTGAGTTCGAGTATGATCCGGAGCATAAAGTCTATGAAGTCAAGGCTGATAAGTTGACCGGAACCTACATGCATTTGGATGAAGCCTCGGTAACGGGTACAGCCAATATCCTTATGACGGCAGTGCTTGCCGAAGGAACTACCACCATTTACAATGCTGCTTGTGAGCCTTACTTACAACAATTATCCAAAATGTTGAACCGTATGGGCGCTAATATCACGGGTGTTGGCTCTAATCTCCTGACCATTGAAGGCGTGAAAAAGCTGCGTGGTTGTGAACACACCATCTTGCCGGATATGATTGAGATTGGAAGCTTTATCGGATTGGCGGCAATGACCGGTTCTGCTATCACCATCAAGAATGTGGCTTATGATCAATTGGGAATTATCCCGGATAGTTTCAGAAAACTGGGCATTCAAATAGAAAGACGTGGTGATGATATTTTCGTTCCTGAACAACCCTCTTATACTATTGAGTCCTTCATAGACGGATCTATTATGACCTTGGCCGATGCACCCTGGCCCGGGTTGACACCCGACTTGCTGAGCGTATTTTTGGTAGTAGCCACAAAAGCCAAAGGCACTGTTTTAATCCATCAAAAAATGTTTGAAAGCCGGCTGTTTTTTGTTGATAAACTCATAGATATGGGGGCACAGATCATTTTATGCGATCCCCATCGGGCTACCGTTATCGGACAAGGCGAAAACTTGAATCTGCGGGCTGCTAAAATGACTTCTCCGGACATTCGCGCCGGTATTGCTTTGTTGATTGCTGCTTTATCGGCCGAAGGCACCAGCATCATTAATAATATTGATCAAATCGACAGGGGATATCAGGATATTGATATCAGATTAAGGGCATTAGGCGCTCATATAGAGCGTGTTAAAATCACCTAAAATGAATATCGAAAGGCAAATAGGCTTTAAAGCAATCGGTATTTATATTTTTATCATCCTGATGATTGCTTTAGCATTGCTTTATGGCAACAAGCTCAAACAACAAATACATCGTCTGCAAGAAAGCATTACAATTCAGCAAGATGCATTGGTATTAACCCACGAATTGGTATCAGAAACCGCTCATTTACTACTACAGACTGCTCCCTATCTTAACACACAGGATTCAATGCTCATTAATCACTTTGAGCAGGAAGTACACAGAATTGATGAGCTAATCGAAGTACTGATTGAAAAGAATGATACAAGCACTCATGAATTAAAGCAACTCAGCTTGTTGCTGCACGCGCAAGCAAGCAATATGCGCGGTCTGCAAGCAAATTTGTCGAAGGAAAATCCTTTAGACTATTTTCAATCTTTTCAAGAACAATTGCAAGACTTAGAACCGGAAGTTAAAGGAAGTACTCATTTGGAACGAGATACTGTCATCAAGACCGGTGCCCACAAAAAATTTTTTCAAAGGCTGAGAGAAGCTTTCAGACCAAAAACCGATACCACACTGGTCATTTACGATTCAAGAATTGATTCCTTGGAAGTCTTGCATAAAGATTCTACTACAACTATTCTCTCCAGGGTGGATTCGATTGCAAAAATCGCCGGTAAACAATACGAGCAAAACATTCATAGCATCAGATTACAAATTGATCAATTCATCCGGGCAGATCGCGAAATATCCGCTGAAATATCAAATTTATTGATCCAAATTTACAATCAAACGCTGACATCCATTCAAAACACCATCAATCAAAGTGAAAGTATCATCGCTAAAAATTATATGCTGTTGGTTGCCGGAGGAATTGCAGTACTGGTATTAATTTTAATTTTAATCATTCTGATTATTTTTGATGTAAACAAAGGAAAACGGGCCAAAGAAAAATTGAGACAAGTCATGGAGACCCGTCATCAATTATTATTGGCTGTTTCTCACGATATTAAAACACCTTTGAATACCATCAGCGGTTATTTGGAATTGAGACAGACTGAAGCACCGCAAGATCTTGAAGCTTCTTACCTCAAGCCTATGCAAAATGCTGTAAGTCACATACATGCCCTGTTGGAAAATTTATTACAATTTTCAAGTTTGGAACAAGGTACTCTAAAACTTTCCTTGTCCACCCTCAACACCAAAAACCTGGCATATGAATTACAGGCCTGGTTTACGCCCCTTGCCCTTCAGAAAAACTTAGATTTGCAGTTCAATAGTGCAAAGGATTGCACGATCCAAACCGATGTTCTGAAGCTTAAACAAATCTGCACCAATATCATTTCTAACGCCATCAAATATACCATGAAAGGATGGGTGCGGGTTATGATGGAAGTCAAAGACTCCATTTTTATTTTGAAAGTAAGTGATAGCGGAGTAGGAATTCCTGCGGAAAAAATAGAAACCATTTATGAAGCTTTTGTTCGTATTGAAGCAAACAACACCCTTTCTGAAGGAAGTGGCGTAGGTATGTATGTCGTTAAAGGTTTGGTTGATCTACTGCAAGGCAAAATTACCATTGATTCACAAATCCAAAAGGGCACCACTGTGCAGATTGAAATACCTGTTAAGCAGGTGAACAGGCAGCTTCCTCAAGGAAAGAAAAAGGTGGCAGTTTTTGAAGACAATGAACCTATGAAAAAGGTTGTAGAAGAAATGGTCAAAAAATTGGGACACCAGGTTGTGAACCAAGATTACAACCTCATCATCACAGATATGGAAATGAACAAGCTTTCCGGAACTGATATCCTTTCGTCTCACCCCAACATACCGGTGATATTGATGTCAGGTCATACGGATTTTACTGCTGAACAAGCCCTGCAACTCGGTTTTGCAGGCTTTCTCCCAAAGCCTTTCAACATAGATGATTTGAGGCAACTTATCGGTGAAGAAAAAATGCAAGAAACGGATAGTTTTCTAGTGGAAGATGACGAGGAAATCATGCAGATATTCCGTCAAAATGCCATAAAAAACCAGCAAAAATTAAAACAGATGTTGGAGCTGAAAAACTTCAAAGAAGCACAAGCAATTTGTCATCAAATGCTGCCAATGTTTGCACAACTGGGTTATCCAACAGAAGCTTTGAAGCGTATGGATTTAAGTCGCGGTAAAATATATCAGGGATGGACGAAAGATGTGCAAGCCATCATCGACATCAAAGTTTGATGCCGTAAAGGTGCATTTTATTATAAAGCGTTTTTCTGTCTATTTTTAATAGCTTGGCAGCTAAAGTTTTATTTCCTCCCACTTGATGCAAAGCCTTTTGTATCCGCTCCGCTTCATTCCCGGGATACAGGGCCAGGTCAGATGGATCACTTTGCTCAAATTGGATCATACTCAAATCATCAGCATGGATCATATCTTCATTGGCAAACAAGACTATACGACGTACTGTGTTACGCAACTCCCTGAGATTCCCTCTCCATGAATGCCTTTCCAATATTTGCATGGCTTCGGGTGTAAATCCGCGTACATTCTTGTCCATCTCATGATTGGCCTGCTTTAAAAAGCCATTGGCAAAAACGGGAATGTCCTCTACCCTCTCCCGCAGTGGCGGAACAAAGATAGACAGTTCATTCAGGCGATAATACAAATCTTCCCTGAACCTGCCTTCATTAATGGCTTGTTCCAGATTTTCATTGGTAGCGGCAAGAATACGCACATCCACAGGAATATCCCTGGTCGATCCGATCGGCCTGACCTTTTGTTCCTGTAAAGTCCGCAATAGCTGCGCTTGAGCATCATAAGGCAAATTGCCGATTTCATCCAGGAAGACAGTTCCACCGGAGGCAGTTACAAACACACCTTCTTTATCGTGTATAGCAGAAGTAAACGAACCTTTCAAATGACCGAAAAACTCGCTCGGAGCCAATTCTTTGGACAAACTACCACAATCGACAGCTATAAAGGGCTTAGCAGAACGTTTACTGTTTTGGTGAATCATCTTAGCAATATACTCCTTTCCAGTGCCACTTTCACCCAAAATCATAACAGACAATCGAGTTGGAGCCACTTTCAATACCTGATGACACATTTGCTTGGCAACAATACTCGTCCCCATAATCATGGTATCACTAAAAACCAATTGCCGTACTACCTGTTTGACTTCAGGTTCTTTGGCCAAAGCCTGATCTATCTTTTCTTTTAATACAGAAGGCACGAGGGGCTTTTCCAAATAATCAAAAGCTCCCAATTTCATGGCTAATACAGCACTTTGAATACCTCCGTAACCCGTCATAATAATTACCGGAATATCCATTTTCTGACTGCGTATCCATTGCAGCAGCATAATACCATCTCCATCGGGAAGCTGTAAGTCGGTGAGGACTATGTGGATAATTTTTTCCTTCAATACAGCGTGGGCAGCTTGAACGCCGGAACAGTACGATACTTCGAAACCGTTTCGTTGAAACCATTTCTGCAGCATCAGTCCAAATGCCGTGTCATCTTCTACTATCAGGATGTGTTTTTGCATATGAGGACAAAGATAGTGATATTTATCAGGAATAAACAACAGAAGTAGAAGTGATTTTACGGATAAAAAATCCCCCACAATGGCTTGTGAGGGATTTTGCATAGTCAGAAACTTTCTACATAGTCAAGGCTTAAGCTCTCGGATTTAGTCAGAAATTGCAAAATTATCTCCTGACTTCCGCACTTTTTGTTGCAACACCCTGTAACTCTTTGATAATCAAATATAATATATTATTTTTGGGTGTTGCAAAAAAATAATATGTTTATTAGAGAACTGAAAAATCGGTCTGGAA
>JAAYQF010000043.1 GCA_012519425.1 Bacteroidales bacterium
CAGTATTCGGATTGGTCAGCTTCTGCAATAAGTGACTATTCCCACAAGGATATGCCCTGGCTAGCATCTAAAGAAGGAGAAGTAATCGACTATGAACTTGCGTTTTATAGAGAATACCCCTATTCAGTCAGAACCTATGATGAAGAAATTAATGTCCCATGATAATAGAAGAATTAGATGAATACCGGAAAGATTTAAAAAGACTTTCTATGAAATATAGGACATTGCAAGAAGATTTAGAGGTTGTCAAGAAAGTTTTATTTGTCAATCCTAAAGAAAGACCGCCTTTCAGCTTTAGAATTAACGATTTAGGTTTAGAAACTTGTGTAATTAAAGTTAAAAAAATTGCAAGTAAATCATTTAAAGGAAAGGGTGTAAATTCCGGGTTTAGATTGATATATGCACATTTTGAACAGGAAGAAAGGGTTATTTTGATTGAGTTATATCATAAATCCAATAAGGAAATTGAGGATAAGGATAGGATTTATAATAATTTCACATAAACAGAGGTATTTGTATATTTTATGTCTCATTAATTAATAAGTAAAAAAATGAAAAAGTCTATTATTTTTATTATTTGCCTGTTTTTGGCAAGTCATTATGTTTTCTCCGCTAAAACGGATACTCTTGAGGTTTATAGCCCCAGTATGAAGAAAAATATTAAAGTCGTTGTTATGCTTCCGGACTCTTACGATTCAGGTAAATCATATCCCGTATTTTATCTTCTTCATGGGTATAGCGGTAATTATAAAAGCTGGACAACCATTCCATCAACGAGTGCCCTTGTAGATCTGCATCAATTCATCATAGTGTGTCCCGATGGCGGATTTTCCAGTTGGTATTTCGACAGTCCGGTAGATAGCACCCGGAAATATGAAACCTTTGTGTCGAAAGAACTGATTCAATGGGTAGATAAAAATTACAGCACTATAGCCGAACGTGGCGGAAGAGCTATATCCGGTTTGAGTATGGGCGGTCATGGTGGTTTGTTTTTGGGTTTCCGCCATCAGGATGTATTTGGAGCTTGTGGAAGTATGAGCGGAGGAGTAGATATTCGTCCTTTTCCTGATAATTGGGAAATGAGCAACGTACTTGGAAAACAAAGCGAATATCCGGATAATTGGGAAAAACACACTGTTATGAATCAGCTACACTTATTGACCCCGAACAGTATAAAAATCATTATTGATTGCGGAACTGAAGATTTCTTTTACGGTGTAAATGTAAAACTTCATAATGAGTTGTTATACAGAAATATTCCCCATGATTTTATCTCAAGACCAGGAGCACACAACCGGCCCTATTGGAATAATGCCATAAAATATCAAGCCTTGTTTTTTGCTGATTTCTTTAGTTCAGTTCAGCAGAATAAATACTCTTCTCATTAGTTTAACAAACCGCTTACCTGTAAGTGTAGCGGCTTCATAGAAATTGGTCCACAAGCGTCATAAACTTTATATTGGCAAATTTTGTATCTTTGCCGCGCAAATAAAAATGCTGGTTTGACTTTAAACCGGGCATATGCGCATAACATTTCCTGGTCATTCCGGGAGTGTGTGCGTCAGAAAATGCAAAAGAAGATTCAGTTATTTTCGAATAAATACAGATGACTATTTCAACAGAACTAATATTGCTTGTCGGTTCGGCCTTGTTTTTTATCAGTATGCTGGTAGGGCAGGCGGGACACCGTTTTGGAGTACCTATTTTATTGCTTTTTCTTTTGGTGGGTATGATATTCGGTGCCGATGGCTTCGGACTTAAATTTGAAAATATACAAATGGCACAAGCCATAGGCTCGGTTTGTTTGGCCATTATTTTGTTTTCAGGGGGCTTGGACACCCGGTTTTCGGAAATAAAACCTGTTATCGGTCCCGGAGCGGTACTTGCTACTCTGGGAGTGCTGTTGACGGCTATTTTTACGGGATTGTTCACGTATTGGATGACTGATAGTTTTTTTCCTGCCCTGGGATTAGGCTTTCTCTCGTGTATGCTGCTTGCTTCAACGGTTTCATCAACCGATTCGGCTTCCGTTTTTGCAATTTTGCGTTCAAGGGGCTTGACTTTGAAAAATAACCTGCGTCCGATGCTCGAACTGGAAAGCGGTAGTAATGACCCGATGGCTTATTTGCTAACGGTTATGTTCATCGATATCATTCAGTATGGTGAAAATCCTGACTACCTGATGGTGGGACTAAGTGTGCTGATCCAGTTGGTTGTGGGTACTGCCATGGGGATTCTGTTGGGGCGTTTGGCGGTGAAAACTATCAATAAAGTTAAAATGGATAACGATTCATTTTATCCAATTATGCTGCTTGTTTTTGGGGTGTTTATCTTTGCTTCCACCTACTTCCTGAAAGGAAATGGTTACCTGGCCGTTTATATTGCCGGCCTGGTGATCGGAAACTCCCGGTTCGTGCACAAACGCTCTTCTATGAGATTTATGGATGGATTCGCGTGGATGAGTCAGATATTGCTGTTCCTTACGCTCGGTTTGCTGGTTAACCCGAGTGAACTGGTTGAGGTAATTGTTCCCGCGCTTCTTATCTCTTTCTTTATGATTGTATTTGCGCGTCCTATTACGGTTTTCTTATGTCTCGCTCCTTTCCGAAAAGTGGGATTTAAAGACAAACTGTATGTGTCGTGGGTAGGATTGCGGGGTGCAGTTCCCATTATCTTCGCCATCTTACCCCTGGCTGCCGGAGTTCCCGGTGCGCGGGTGATATTCAATATCGTGTTTGTACTTACCCTTGTTTCTTTGTTGATGCAGGGAACTACCTTGCCTGCCGTGGCACGTATGTTCGGGTTGGCTGAAAAGCCGGAACAATACAGGCCTTTACAGGAATTTGATGTGGACTTTTCGGAAGAAATAAAATCGGTCATGACAGAGATCTTGATTACCGAAGAAACCCTGAGTTATGGTAAAAACTTGATGGAGATGCCTTTACCTGATAACACTTTAGCTGTTATGGTAAAGAGGGGCGACAATTACTTTATTCCGACAGGACAAACCGAATTACACGTCAACGATATATTGCTGGTGATTTCTGATGACGAGGAGGCCTTGAAAGAGACTTATTCAAATATCGGAATTACGGATTTTACATACCGTAAAAATCAGTAAGAC
>JAAYQF010000044.1 GCA_012519425.1 Bacteroidales bacterium
CGGCGAATATATCCATCATTTATCTGTGAGCTTATTCCGGAATGAGCTAGAGAAAAGGAGCTTTCACAGAATTCACCAAATAAGATTCAATTACTTCAATTTCAACAGTTCAGCAATTTTTCCCTTAAACTCGGTATTCTCCATAAATCCTGTAAATTCTTCTGCACCGGGACCAAAGGCAAAAACAGGAACAGGAATTCCTGTATGGCCATCGGTAGAGAATACGGCTTCTGAATACCTGTTTTCTATATTACCTGAAGGTAAAGTCAAGCCTCCGGTTTCATGATCAGCAGTGATGATAACAAGAGTCTTGCGATTCTTTTTGGCAAAATCAAGCACTTTACCTACGGTGACATCAAAATCAAGCGTTTCCCGGACAATCATATTATTATCATTATCATGACCGCCCCAATCGATTTGCGAAGCTTCAACCATCATAAAAAATCCTTTTTTATTCTTTCTCAGTAAATCTATGGCCTTTTGGGTTGCTTCTGGCAAATAACGTCCCCTGTTGGGCATGGCTTCAGGATGATTATCAAACAACAAACCGGCAACTTTCCCTTCTTTTATCGACATCAGATCGTCCAAAGTATAGGCAATTTGATAATCTTTGGCTTTTAGTTCATTGACTAAGTTTCTGCCGTCACTTCTTTTATCAAAATACCTCTTTCCTCCTCCTATGAACACGTCTATGTCAGTTTTAAGATAATCGACAGCTATCTCATCATTCCACCCTCTATTAACTTGATGGGCAATAAATGCAGCAGGGGTAGCGTGTGTCAACGCACAGGTAACTACCATCCCTGTTGCCAGGCCATTTCTGCTGGCTTGTTCCAAAATAGTCTCGACAACTACTGAATCAGGACCCATACCTATCATGCCATTCCTTGTTTTTACACCGGTGGACATTGCCGTTCCTGCGGCAGCTGAATCGGTCGTGTAATTATCAGAAGAATAGGTTTTTGCAAGACCTACATATTGGCAACGCTCTAATTCTAAAGAATTGCCGTTCGCTACCATGGCGGAGTAAACCTGAGCCAAGCCCATTCCGTCCCCAATCAGAAAAATAACATTTTTCGGCTTCCTGGCTGCCGACATTGATCCAACAAAGATCAATGCTACCAATAATATTGCTGATGATCTTTTTAACATAATGTTTAAACGCTTTCTGCTGCAAACACAATACTGAATCTACAGCTTGTTAATAATGACTGTTGTGGACTTTCAATTAATTCAAAAGTCGCCGGCTACAAAGGTAAAATAATCTTCTGTTCGTTTTGTTAATTTTCTGTTAAAAAAAAGTTTAGGACATTACTTTACAACTCTATCAACTTCATATACACTGACAAACATACTCTTAGTCGTGTCACCATTTTATTAAATGAAAGTATCCTAGTTATTTTAAGATAAAAGTACTAATTTTGCATGATTTTAATGGAACTGAAAATGGCCGACACCAAATATAATTACCTTACAAAAATAAATTCTCCCGACGACCTAAAAGCAATCCCTTTAGAAAAATTGCCCTTGGTGTGTGATGAGCTGAGACAATTTATTATTGAAGAAGTTTCTAAGAATCCGGGACATTTAGGTTCTAATTTAGGTACCATAGAATTGACAGTCGCATTGCATTACGTGTTCAATACTCCTTACGATCGTTTGGTGTGGGATGTTGGACATCAGGCATATGGACATAAAATTCTCACCGGAAGACGGGATGTTTTTCACACCAATAGAAAATTAGGCGGTATCAGTGGGTTTCCGAATATCTTTGAAAGTAATTATGACGCATTTGGCACCGGACATTCTTCAACATCTATTTCATCAGCCTTGGGGATGTCGATTGCTTCTTCATTGAAAAAAGAATCTGACAGAAAAGTAGTTGCCGTAATTGGTGATGGCTCAATGACGGGCGGTTTGGCATTTGAGGGTTTGAATAACGCATCCATGGATATGAATGATCTGATGATTGTGTTGAACGACAACCAAACAGCCATTGATCCTCTTCGCGGTGGTATTTCTCAACTTTTATTGAGCATGACCACATCGCCGGCGTATAACAAACTCAGGTACTTTATTTATCGCGTCTTGAAGAGATTAGGTCTTATCAGTGAGGACGGTAAAAGACGCTTGTTGTCCATAGGAAATAGTTTAAAGGCAACGCTGAGCCGTCAGCGCGGAAATATTTTTGAAGGTTTGCACATTCGTTATTTCGGTCCGGTTGACGGGCATGATGTGATCAATTTAGTAAAAATATTCAGCGAGATCAAAGAGTACAGAGGACCTAAGGTACTGCATTGCATCACTAAAAAAGGGAAGGGCTATGAACCGGCTGAAAATAATGTAGTAGAATGGCATGCCCCTGGTTGTTTTGACGCTTCTACAGGAGAAAAGAAAAACGACAGCACTGTTCCAACACCCCCCTTGTTTCAGCATGTTTTTGGTGAAACGCTTCTTGAATTAGCCAAGAAAAATGACAGGATTGTCGGTGTTACACCGGCTATGCCCTCCGGATGCTCTATGACCATTATGCAACGTGAACTGCCTAAACGCGTGTATGATGTGGGAATTGCCGAAGCTCATGCAGTAACTTTTTCGGCAGGTTTGGCCAAAGAAGGTATGATTCCTTTTTGCAACATCTATTCTACCTTTATGCAAAGAGCCTATGACAATGTGATACATGATGTTGCCATACAGAAACTTCCCGTAATTATGTGTCTCGATCGCGCCGGAATAGTGGGAGCAGATGGAGCTACTCATCAGGGCGTTTTTGACCTGGCCTACATGCGCTGTGTGCCCAATTTAACCATTGCTGCTCCACGCAACGAACATGAATTAAGGAATCTGATGTTTACTGCCCAACTGAAAAACGACAGACCGTTCGTCATCCGCTACCCAAGAGGCAAGGGCTCATTGATTGACTGGAGAAACGAAATGACTGAAGTTGAAATAGGAAAAGGTGTTTGTCTGAAGGATGGTAAAGATGTGGCCGTTCTCACCATTGGCACCATGGCAACAGCAGTTGAAGAAGCCATGCAAATCGTAAAAAATGATTCTGATTTATCTTTTGCACACTATGACATGCGGTTTTTAAAACCTCTTGATGAATCTTTGTTGCATGAAATCGGAAAGAAGTTCAAAAAGATCATCACGGTGGAAGATGGTGTGATCCAGGGCGGCTTTGGATCGGCGATACTTGAATTTATGATGGATCATCATTATCCCGTGCAGGTAAAAAGATTGGGCATACCGGATCAATTTATAGAACACGGAAGTCCGGAAGAATTATATGCCATGCTGGGATTGGATGCTGAGGGAATATCCGGCAGCTTGAAAAAACTGTAAAAAACAACTCCCCCAATTGTTTGTTCATCAATTTGATTTACTTTTACACACTAAAAATCATAAAGGGTGAAACCGACACGATTAAAATAATCATTAAACAGACAAAGTAATGATTATTTTAATCGTCAAAGGTTCCATGTGACCTTAGTGTAAAAAATAAAAAATAAACACATGAAAATCATTATTGTTGGCGCAGGAGAAGTTGGAACTCATTTAGCCAAGCTGCTGGCTAAAGAGCACATCAACATTACCCTGATGGATGAAAATCCTGACAGGTTAGAAGATTTGGAAACAAATTACGACATGCTGACAAAGGTAGGTTTACCTACTTCCATTCAGGATTTAAAAGATGTGGGTGTAAAAGGTGCAGATTTATTTATTGCTGTAACACCCTCGGAAAGTGTCAACATGACTTCCTGTATGATTGCCACAAACTTAGGTGCTAAAAAGACTTTAGCTCGCATTGACAATCATGAATATTTGATCCCTAAAAACAAAGATTTTTTTGAAAAATTAGGGGTTGATTATCTGATTTACCCTGAAATGCTGGCATCGCAAGAAATTGCTTCTTCTCTTGAAACAACCTGGATGAGGCAAAATCTCAGTTTTTGTAAGGGTGAACTTATTTTGATTGGTCTTAAAGTCAGGGACAATGCCCTTATTCTTGATAAAAAATTCAAAACCGGTTTCTTTGATCATAAAAGATTCAGGATAGTAGCCATTAAACGGGGAAATACAACCATCATACCCGGTGGATCGGATGAAATCAAAGCCAATGACATTGTATATTTCATAACACGCCAGGAAGATATTTCCTTTTTAAGAGAACAAGCCGGGAAAGTCGATTATAAAATCAACAGTGCAATGATTATGGGAGGAAGCCAGATTGCACAAGAAACCGCGCAAATTTTGCCTTCTAACATCAAGATTAAAATATTTGAAAAAGACAAAGAAAAAAGTTTTTTGGTTGCGGAAAAATGCCCTCATGCGATGGTCATCAATGGAGATGCAACGGACCTGGACTTACTGAAAGAAGAGGGCATTCAAAATACAGATGCCTTCATTGCCGTGACCTCAAATTCAGAGGCTAATATTTTAGCCTGCCTCGCAGCTAAACGATTTGGTGTTAAAAAAACTGTGGCTGAAGTGGAAAACATTGATTACATCATGTTGGCGCAAAGCATGGACATTGGAACGGTAATCAATAAAAAAGTCATTGCGGCCGGGTACATTTATCAGTTGACTTTAGATGCAGACGTATTGGATGTACATACATTGGCTTCTGTTGATGCTGAAGTAGTGGAATTCATTGCCAAGAAAGGTTCAAAGATCACCAAATCAAAAATCAAGAATCTAAGACTTCCCGAAAATGTGAACATTGGAGGATACATACGCAATGGAGAAGGATTTATAGTTGCAGGAGATACCCTCATTCAGCCTGACGACCATGTTATATGTTTCTGTGTTTCATCTGCCATTCGTCAAATTGAAAATCTGTTTAACTGATGTTTCATAATTTAAACCACAAGCTAATCCTCAGAATAACAGGTAGTTTATTGTTATTCGAAGGTTTATTTCTTCTTTTGTCGTCTTTCGTGGCGTTTATCTACAAAGAAGATGTGCTTTACCATTTTCTGATTGCAACCGGCGTGTCCGGAGCTTTGGGAGTTTTGTTTTATCTTATTGGAAAAAATGCCAGCGAAGAAATTGGAAAGCGGGAAGGTTCTATAGTAGTTACTTCTATCTGGCTGGTTTTTACCTTTATTGGGCTACTACCCTATTGGTTGGGCGGATATATTCCATCCTTTACTGACGCTTTCTTTGAGACCATGTCGGGATTCACCACTACCGGAGCTTCAATTTTAACTGATGTTGAATCACTTCCACATAGTTTGCTGTTTTGGAGAAGTTTAACCCATTGGATCGGAGGTTTGGGAATCATCGTTATTTCCATAGCGCTGTTACCTATTTTTGGTTTTTCTGCCGCACAATTATTTTTAGCAGAAGCGACCGGTCCCACACAAGATAAAATACATCCGCGCACAACTGAGGTTGCCAAACGTTTGTTGGGCATCTATTTGATTTTAACACTTACAGAAATGCTACTGCTTGTGGCGGCCGGCATGGATTGGTTTGACGCCATCAATCACTCTTTCAGCACCATAGCTACAGGAGGATTTTCCACTAAACGGGCCAGTATTGCTTATTGGTCATCTCCTGCAATACAATACATCATCATTCTGTTTATGTTTTTAGGCGGAGTGAATTTTCCGTTATTCTACTTTTTAATCAAAGGAAAATTCAATAAGATCAAGGAAAATGAGGAATTGCACTTTTTCATTTTTATAATCCTTGCATTTACTCTCTTAATTGGAATCGCTACATTTGATTTTACGCATCTGTCGAGCGGAGCAAACTATGAGAGCACATTCCGAAATAGCTTGTTTACGGTGATGTCGGTCATTACAACTACCGGGTTCAGCACAGTAGATTATATGAACTTTGCTCCCTTTGTCTGGCTGTTGTTGATGATATTGATGGTAACCGGATCTTCTGCCGGCTCGACTGCGGGAGGAGTTAAATTGATCCGGGTACATATTGCCATGAAATTTATTTACTTCAGAATCAAAAAAATCGTTCATCCCAATGCCGTTTTCCCCATTAAATACAACAATCAAATCATGAAGAACGACATCATCATGCGCGTACTGGCATTCATTCTTCTGTATATTGTTTTGATTGTCGTCGGTTCGGTTATTTTAGCGGCATCAGGCATGGGCTTTCTTGAATCCATTGGAGGTATGATCAGCTGCATGGGAAATGTCGGAGTGGCATTTGGGGAGTTTGGACCGTCAATCGGTTTTTCAGGGCTTTCTGTTTTTGCAAAATGGTTTCTTTCGGCTATGATGCTGATAGGGCGATTGGAGCTGTTTACCGTCTTCGTATTGTTTACACCGATTTTTTGGAGGAGATAGTATTTTCGACTATCCGCGCCCTGAAAGGGCAAAATTTGTCAGCCCAGAGCAACGCTCTGGGTCAATGTCGTTCCAACCTACTGTGCGCCCTGTAAGGGCAGCATAATTATTTCCATAGACCAACTCTCTATTATATGCTGCCCCTTCGGGGCGCGGCAGCATCAGAGTTCGGGGCTGTCTCAAAAGCAAATATTCAAGCAAAAATTGTAAGGTGTCTTAGAAGTGTCTAAATGCAAGGCGCTAAGCTACATATTCCCAATACAATGCTTTTAAACTTCGTAGAAGTTTCACGTGCATAACCCCCAATTTTAATTGGGGGAAGTTGTGTACGTGTGACTATTTGAACGCTGTAGGCGTTTAACAATTTAAGTTTAGGGAAACTCTTACAGAGTTTTATTATCATTTTCTACTCTTGTTGTCCTGCGGACAATTTTATTATTTTTCCTGATATTTTTTGACCATTTTGAAATGTTATTTGATAAACATAAATGCCTTCGGTAAGTTGATTAATCGTAATTATTCTTGTTCCATTTATTCCGATAGATTTAATTAATTCCCCTGCTTCATTATAAATACAAATAGAATCAGCATCAATAAAATCATTATCCAATAGTTCAATAATAACATTGCCATTAGAAGGCACTGGATATACTCTTACATTTTTATCCGAGCTTATGTTTTTTTCGTCTATTCCACCTGAACCACCACCGCAAAAACATTTATTGCATTTCAAATTGTTTTGATATTTAACGGTGTCATTATGTTTAAAACATGCCAGATTATATGTATCTCCTGTCATTGGAAACCAAAGTATTGAACCAAAAAGGCCGAATTTGGTACCAATACCGGTATACCAATCATGGATCCCGGCATTTCTATTTTCAACTTTGTAAGTTTTTATTCCATTAATAACTTCTATCTCCAAAATTATACTATATGCATCTGGAATACCCACATCAAACCTAACTTCTGCAGGAAAAGGACGACTATAATATGCAGCTCCATTATGCCAAACCGTATCACCTACAGAAACCGAAAAATCATACAATAAAATTTCTTGATTATGCCACAAAGGCCTAAACCAAACTTTTTGTCCTTCTTGTCTGAAGCCGCCTATATAATCTTGAAGGTTTTCAACAGATAATATCGTATCTGAAAGCGTGTATAACTTATTGTAAAGCGTGTCATTAATCAGGGTATCTCCTTTAAGTCCATAAAGCATCTCATAAGTTGTACGATCGGAGTAAACATAGTTTACATTCCAGATTGCATTTGAATCAGGAAAATTAACTTGTTTGCTTGTTTGTCCTATCCTTAAAAATAATACTCTGTCAATCGCTTCAACTAATGGTGTAACTTTATCAAAGGAATCATTTGAGTACATTGAAAAATAATCAATTCCAAGCTCATCAAATCCACTTGTCACAACTATAGAATCTTTTTTTAGATAGGCCGTTGCAAAACAATCAGTCGTTTTATAAAAGTAGACGGAATCCCTTGCTTGAATTATTTCACAAGTATCTCTGCTAATTCCTCCTTTCCAATGATAATTCAATTGTTCCCAATCACCTGTCAAATCAATCCTGGTAAATGATAGGTTATTTGAACTCTCTAAATTTGGAGTAGATGATAATAATGAATCACTATTTACAATAAAAATATAATCGATGTCATAGTACTCGAATCCGTTTATCAAACAAACTGTATCGTTACTCAGTAGTCCATTTGCCATGATTGAATCAAAGGAGTAAAATTCAATGATA
>JAAYQF010000045.1 GCA_012519425.1 Bacteroidales bacterium
AGAACGAAAAGTGAAGAACGATGAACGAATAACTAAGAACAAGGAGCAAAGACAAAAGACAAATTGTTTAATGTTTAATGTTTAGTGTTTAATTTTGTTGAATTGTTGAATTGTTTAATCGTTTAGTGATTGGTGAATAGTGATTGGTGATTGGTGAAGTTTCTTTTGTGGTTTTTAATTCTAACTTCTTTAACTTCTATAACTTCTAAAAAAACTACTAACTACCAACTACTATCTACTAACTACCAAAAATAACTTCTTTAACTTCATTTAACTTCTCAGCTCCAACTACTACTAGCTACTAGCTACTAGCTACCAACTACTAACTACTAACTACTAAAAACAACTTCCCTAACTTCTTAATTTTATCATAATTTTTAATGTCAATCAACCAAAACAAATAATGAGATTATCAGATGATTGTGTAACTTTACGGAAATTTTCCCGGAGTAGTTGATGTTGCCGGATTTTCATTAATGGCTCATACAGCAGGTCGCAAGAGTGGATGATTTATAATCAAAATACTTTATACAAATTAATTATGTCAATAATATAATAAACCCAAAACATATGTATAGACAAACAATTCAGAGAATCTTAGGTGGTTTTCTTATTTTATTTCTTTTTTCAGCCAATATGTCGGCACAGCGTCCCATGGAGAAGTTGGGCCGCGGGTTGGTAGCCCGGAAAGTTGGTAACAACATCCATGTCAACTGGAGAATTACGAGTGAAGAATGGTATAATACCTCTTATAATCTTTATCGTGACGGCACACTGATATATGAGTCGGGAACGGATGGAGCTTCAAGTTACCTGGATAAATCAGGAACAGTGTCATCTGTATATACCATCAAAACGGTTGTTAACGGAGTGGAATCTTCTGATGCTGCCACTCAGGTTATACCAACCTTGACGAGAGATTATCATGAGATACCGTTACGAACTTTTGAAGGGTCGCATCTTTACGAACCCAATGACGCAACTGTAGCTGATTTGGATGGTGACGGAGAATATGAAATAATTATCAAACGTATCTATGCAAATTGGGAGGTAAACGCTCCTTATTATTCTTATTTTGAAGCCTATAAGCTTGACGGTACATTCATGTGGGCCATCGATGTGGGACCTAATATTACCGATGATGTTGAGATCAATATTGCTGCCTTCGACTTCGATGGTGACGGGAAAGCTGAAGTTTTTATGCGTACATCTGAAGGAACTGTCTTTGGCGATGGCGCAGCCATAGGGGATGTCAATAATGACGGTAGAATAAATTACCGGACCGGTGGACAATACCAGACGACCTGTCCTGAGTACTTATCATTGATCGATGGTGAAACAGGTGCTGAGCTTGACCGGGTTGAGTTTATTCCGCGTGGTCGTCACAGCGACTGGGGTGCCGACGATGGCGGTCACCGTTGCAGCAAGTATTTTTTCGGAGCACCTTTTCTGGATGGAGAAAAGCCCAGTCTTTTTACCGGCAGAGGTATTTATGGAAAAACGGTAATGCGGACCTATGATGTGGTCAATAAAAAAATGATCTTACGTTGGGAATTCAATTCTGAAAATTATTCGGGTTATTCAGGTCAGGGAAATCACGCCAATATGATCGCTGATGTTGACGGTGATGGTCGAGATGAGATCGTTTGGGGTTCCATGACAGTTGATGACAATGGGAAAGGTCTGTACACTACCTGGTTGGGACATGGAGATGCCATGCATATAGGGGATTTTGACCCCTATCACAAAGGCATAGAGATATGGGCATGCCACGAGGGAGCTACAGGGGTGTCTTTTCGTGAAGGTGCAACCGGAAAAGTTTTGATCCGTCGATGGACGGGTAGAGATACCGGTCGTTGTATGGCTGCCGTAGTTGGAGACCCTAACTTTAAAGGTGCTGCTCTGGGGGGAGGTCCGGAATTATATTCTGCTACCAGCAGGCAACCTGAAGTAGCAAAACCCGGGCTGACCAATAACTTTCGTATTTATTGGGATGGCGACTTGTGGGAAGAAGGATTTGACTATACGGCTTTCAGCAGTAACACAGGAGGTGGTGAGGGAGGTATCTTCAAATGGGGCTATTCATCTCCTATTTTTACTACTTCGGGGGCACTGACCAATAACTGGACTAAAGGGACTCCTTGTGTTCAGGTGGATATGTTGGGCGACTGGCGCGAAGAGTTTGTTATGCGCTCCGCCGATAATAAAAGTTTGCGTATCTATATGACACCTTCTGCAACAACACACCGTGTTTATACATTGATGCACGATCCTCAATATCGTCAGGCCATTGTTTGGCAAATGTGTGGTTACAATCAACCTCCGCATTTGGGATATTATATAGGGAATGATTTCCCGACACCCATACCTTCCAAAACCACAAACGGGAAATTGGTGTGGAAAGGGACAGATGGTAATTGGAATAAGACAGCAACTAATTTTGTGGATGGAGATGATGCTGTATCTTTGATTAAAGGCACCGGTACTCCTACTGCATTTGCTGATGGCGACCATGTGTTGTTTGATACGCGAGGTAATCAAAAGAATATACAAATAACGGAAAATATATCTCCTGCCTTGCTGATGGTTTCCGGAACTGTGGATTACGAAATCGGCGGCACCGGTTCTTTGAGCGGAGACATGCGTTTGGATAAATTAGGAGAAGGTAGCCTGATATTAAAAGGAGAGCACAGTTATAGTGGAATTACCGATGTTTGGGAAGGATATCTGCAAGCTGATGCAATCCTGAATAATTCGCCTGTGATTGTGCGTCGTCATGCTGAATTTGGTGGGGCAGGGACTTTTCATCAAGGCATCAAAACAGAATACAACGGAAGCATTTTCGTGGGTGGTAAAAGCAAAGTTGGTACAACAACGGTAAAAGATTCAATCAATTTGGTGGAAGGTGCCCATTTGGTGTTTGACTTATCTGAGGATATTGCCACAGGTAATGATTTTCTTCAGCTGGATGGTAAGTTGAACATAGAAAACAACTCAACCATTACCATTAACCGTTTGTCTGAATTGGCTTATGGAACTTATGTGATAGCTAAAATCGATGAACTGAACGGTGATCTTACAAAAGTACGTATTGACGGGATTTCGGGAGTAGCGGCTGCACTGAACTATGATCAAACAAGCAAAGAACTTCAATTGCTGGTTGAATCGATTCGCACGCCAACCCGTATCAGTTGGTCGGGGGCCGAAAGCCAGATTTGGGATTTAGCAGGTGACTTGAATTGGAAAAACAATGGAGTGGATGATTATTTTGTGACGGGAGACAGCGTGTTTTTCGATCAAGCATCCGGCAGACGCACACTGAACATACCTTCGGAGATCATGCCGGGTCATGTAGAGTTTAACAGCACTGAAGATTATGTTATTGATGATTTGAGTGCGCCATTGGCGGGCAATATGGATCTTGTCAAGAAAAACACCGGAAAATTGACCATCAACAATAAAAACAGCTACACCGGAAAAACCATTGTGGAAGGTGGAGCATTGATTTTAAAATATCTTCCCGGCTCTTCCGAGGATGGTGGTATCGGTGCCAACACCAAAGATGCATCTATGTTGGAACTGAAGAATGGAGCTGAACTACAAGTTTCTTCTGACAATCAAATGACAGATATCGGAGTGACGGTTTCGGGTGATGAAGGCGGGGTATTTAATATAACAAGGGATGTATATTGGAATGGAGAGATCAAGGGTACAAAATTGATCAAGACCGGAGCAGGACGTTTATACATTGGTTATCGGAATAAAAATTTGAATGAAGTTGAATTAAATGCCGGCGTGATTGAGTTGTACCATTCGAATCCCCTCCATGGTGTTGGTAAAAAAATTACCATTAATGGCGGTACTCTCCTTTGCGGTGGCGGAGCAGGTGAGTATTTGTCAACAGCATTAAATTTTCACATACCACAGGGCAGGGCAGGTACGGTATACGCGTCTCCACGTTGTGAATATACCGGAACTTTAACGGGTGGAGGCACTTTAAATTGGAAGGCCGATTTTATCCGTTCTTATCTGAAAGGTAATTGGTCGGCATTTGAAGGCACTATCAATGTTACAAATAGCGGATTTAATACACAGTACGGCACACAGTTTATCTTTGATAATACTTATGGCATACCCAATGCAACCCTCAACTTAGGTACTGATGTGTGGATGTGGGGAGGGAGTACCATTAAAATAGGTATGTTGACAGGAGTTTCTTCTGCTACAATAGATGGTTCTTTTTTAGAAATCGGTGGAAATAATAAAAACGGCGCTTATAGTGGTGTAATAACGGGCAATGCATCCGTGAAAAAAGTGGGCACAGGTACGTGGTCAGTACTCGGAAATAATACCTATACCGGTACAACTAACGTAAGCGAAGGTACTATGATCGTCAGAGGAAGTTTGGGGACGAGCAATATTACCATTACGAATGTTGGCACGATGACCATTAACTCCGGAAGAAGTGTTGGTGGTATGGTAACCATACGAGGTGGAGGGACTTTGAATTGCTATGGTACAGTAGGAAAGACCGTCAACAATTTGGGAACCCTCAGAGGATATGGAAGAATAACGGGTAATGCAACTTTAGGCATGAATTCCGTTACAGCCCCGGGCACTGCTTCAATTTTAGGTACTCTGAATTTTGATGCCAACGCAACGATGAATAATACATCATCTACTTTGGAGATTCGCGTGATGGGATCAAATACGCGTTCTGATCAATTGAACGTAGCCGGTACTTTGACGTGTAAAGGTAATTTAAACATCTCTGTTCTTTCAGGAACATTGGTGGAAGGAGACAGTTATAAAATCTTCTCGGCAAAAAGCATTGCAGGTACCTTTGATGCCATCAGTTTGCCGGAACTTGAAAGTGATTTGGAGTGGGATATCTCTCAATTATATACAGAAGGGATCATTTCTGTAGTAAAATCTACAGGACTACATTTACCGGTCTTGAACAAAGCTTTGTTGGGCAACCCAACTACCGGAATCTTCCGTGTTGCGGTTGAATCATCCGGAGATTTGAGTATCTCTGTCGTTGATTTGTTGGGTAAAGTGATATATCAGGCTGAAGCATCTCCCGTTTCCGGAGTGATTGAGATCAACATTACCGATCAGCCGGCAGGATCTTATGTGTTGCGCTTGACAGCCAAAAATCAAAAAACAGCAACATTGATGTTGATGAAGCTGTAGGAATTATATTATATTAGTCAAATTATATTAGTCAAATAATCATATTAAAATTATCAGTCAATGAGAAAAATAAAGTTTAGTGTCTTAGCACTGTCGGTTATATTTTTGTTTGTAGCGTGTGCAAACAACAAAAAAATAAGTTTTGAAAAAGGTGAGTTTAAAAGCTGGGCGGAAACTCCGCCGATGGGTTGGAATAGCTGGGACTGCTATGGTCCAACAGTGGAGGAGCATGAGGTAAAGGCCAATGCTGATTATATGGCTGAAAACCTCAAGGAGTTTGGTTGGGAATACATTGTAGTTGATATCCGTTGGTTTGTTGAAAATGACAAAGCCGGTGGCTATAATCAACACGATCCCCGTTATGTTATTGATGAGTATGGACGCTACCAGCCGGCGGTGAATCGTTTCCCTTCCGCTGAAAAGGGTAAAGGGTTCAGAGAATTAGCTGATTATGTGCATAGCAAAGGATTGAAGTTTGGTATTCATATCATGCGTGGTATTCCAAAGGTAGCAGTAGAAAATAAATTACCCATCAAAGGAGCCTCCGGTATTACTGCCGATCAAATTTATTCAACAGAACTACAATGTCGTTGGTTGAGAGATAATTATACGATCGTGGCTGATAAGCAGGGAGCGCAAGAATATTACAATTCAATTTTCGACATGTATGCAGATTGGGGTGTGGACTTTATCAAAATTGATGATATTGCCCGTCCCTACCATCAGGCAGAAATTGAATTGATTAGAAATGCAATCGATCAGTGCGGAAGGCCTATCGTTTTGAGCTTGTCTCCGGGAGAAACTCCTGTTGAAGCTGCCGAACATGTGAAAGAGCATGCCAATATGTGGCGCATGGTGGATGATGTTTGGGACAAGTGGACAGATATCACACATCTGCTGAATATTGCGCAAAAATGGTATCCACATATTAGTCCGGGAACCTGGCCTGATTGCGACATGATCCCGTTGGGACGTATTTCCATACGGGGAGAGAGAGGAGAAGACCGTATGACTCGTTTGACCCGGGACGAACAATACACTTTGATGACTTTATTTGCCATTTTTAAATCTCCTCTGATGTTTGGAGGGGATTTACCCAGCAATGATGATTTTACCCTTTCTTTATTAACTAATAGAGAAGTGCTGAAAATGCATGAAGAGGGAACAGACGTGCGGCAGGTTTTCAACGAAGGTGGTGCAATTGCCATCAGCTCAAGGAATCAGTTTACCGATGAAGTGTATTTAGCTTTGTTCAACATCAATGAAGGAGACGAAGTCATGGAGATCAAGGTTAATTTAAAGGACTTGGGGCTCAATGGTGATTGCCAGGTGGTGGAGATGTGGACAAATACAGATTTGGGTGAAGTTTCCAATGATTTTTATTCGTCTATAAAACCACATGCCAGTGGTTTGTACAAATTTACTCCGTAATCGCACAAACTTATGGCAACCCCGGGATGTATTTCAAAAGGCTTCTCCAATTTTGTAGTCAGCTGAAAGAATCCATTGGAATGTATCCGGATCGTCCGGGTGGATTTGACTATAATCAAATTTCTTGTCCCGCAGGTGCTTAGTCAGTGGAATCTGATTGTCAATTAATCCCCGGATCACGCACTTTGCAACTTGAATAGCGCCGTAAGAGCTGAAATGTGTATTGTCAGCCAAGTCTTCGTCTTGTCCCGGAAAAGTATTTGCCGGATAATGTACCAACGCTTTTTTGGATCCTTCCACTCCCAATGCATAGTAGAGTTCAGTTGTTAGGGTTGTCAAATCAATAACTGGTACATTTTCTTTGGCGGCCAAGTCTTTTACTGCTTGGGGGAAGTCACCGTGTGTTTCAATAATTTTTCCTGAAGCATCGAAGTGCCTGCGCTGGGTTGGTGTCAGCAGGATAGGATACGCCCCTTTTTTGCGGGCTTCATCAATATACACTTTGAGACTCTTTATGAAATGCTTGTAAGCTCCTTTGTCTTCCCCTCTTTGCTTTTCATCGTTGTGTCCGAATTCAATGAATACGTAGTCTCCCTTTTTCATGAAAGTCAACGCTTTCTCAAACCGCTTCGCATTTAAAAAGGTGTTGCTGGATTCACCCGATTCAGCATAGTTGGCGAAGCTTACCTTTTCATTGAAAAAAGCAGGTATCACTTGTCCCCACGCCGCCCAAGGTTCGCTGTCTTGATCCACTACGGTGGAGTTGCCGCAGAGAAACACCGTGATGGCTTTTTTGTTGGGTTTGATCTCTATGGAATGTACGCCGGCCTGTTCACCGTCAAAAGCAAGACTTAAATATTTATCCCAATTTTTTTTGTCTAATTCCCGTGTTTTCAATTGTACGGTTTCGTCCGGAGTGATGAATTTATCTCGTTTGTTGACCGTAAATTTGAAGGTTTTGAATTCGCCTTTTTGGGTGACAATATTGTTTAAAAGTAGTCTGGAAGATTCGGCACGTACCGTAGTGAGTGTGCTGCGATCAGCATTTCCCAACCTTATTTTCACAGTGTAATTTCCATCCGGAACTTCGATGGCTAAGTTGGATTTATTCCGTAATTCTTGTTCGTTGAACTTGAAACTGTAGCCGGATTGGGCATGTGTAAATACGCCAACGAAAACCAGAAAGGCAGTAAAAGATGTTTTTAGTGTAGATGTCAGAAGAGACCTCATGAATTTTGTGTTATTAATTATTGTGAATAGTTTTTTGATAAAAACAATAAATAGTGTGATGATTGATGGAATGCAGCCTGTTTGAATGGATAATCTATCTTTGGTTTTTCAAAATTGGATGATTGTCTCGTAAAAATAGTACATTTGAAGCGGAAAATGAATGAAAAGTATTGTTTTTTGAATGATTTTCCATATTTACGCTACTTTTGTAAAAGTTTTTTTATTTAAAATCAATATTTCAAACAATGAAAATACAAAAATTTGTTTTTTTAATTCTGTTCTCCTTCGGGATTGCTTTAGGTCAAATTTATGCACAATCCCTGCCTGAAAGGCGTGATGTATTGAAGTCCATGGTTCAGGTCAACGATTACTTCATGAAGAAGTACGCCGACTACACAGAGACTTCTTATGTAAGGGGAGTGCGTCGTCCAAGTAATATTTGGACACGTGGTGTGTATTATGAAGGTCTTATGGCTTTGTACAGCATCTATCCGAAAGAAAATTATTACCAATATACCTACGATTGGGCAAGTTATCACAACTGGAACATGCGTAATGGCTGCACCACAAGGAATGCAGATGACCATTGCTGCGGACAAACCTATATTGATATGTACAGGATTTCGCCGCAATCTCCTGATATGATCAAAAATATCAAGGCAAGTATGGATATGTTGGTCAATACCCCTCAGGTTGATGATTGGACCTGGATTGATGCTATTCAGATGGCTATGCCCGTTTTGGCCAAATTGGGAAAGTTGACCGGAGAACAAAAGTATTATGATAAGATGTGGGAAATGTATGCCTGTACCAGAAATACGCTGAATGGCGGTTTATACAATCAAAAAGAAGGACTGTGGTGGAGAGATGCTGATTTCATGCCCCCCTACGAAGAACCCAATGGCAGGAATTGTTATTGGTCGCGGGGCAATGGTTGGGTATATGCTGCCTTAGTCCGTGTTTTGGATGAAATCCCCAATAATGAGAAACATTACAGGGCTTACCTCAAAGATTTCTTAGCCATGTCAAAAGCCTTGAAAGCGATACAACGTGGAGACGGTTTCTGGAATGTCAGCTTGCATGATCCCGGTCATTACGGAGGAAAGGAAACTACCGGAACCTCGCTTTTTGTGTATGGTATGGCATGGGGAATCAACAATAATATTTTAAGTGCCGAAGAATATTTGCCGATTGTTATCAAAGCATGGAATGCCATGGTTACTGAGGCGGTACATCCTAACGGATTTTTAGGCTATGTACAGGGCACAGGTAAGGAACCCAAAGACGGACAGCCGGTTACTTATGACAGTGTGCCTGATTTTGAAGATTACGGAGTTGGATGTTTTTTGTTGGCGGGTACTGAAGTGTATAAATTGAAATAGAATTGTTGCCGATTCATAGATGAGTAAGGGCTTAAAGATTAGGTAGCAGACTTAACCTATTGCTGGTTTCAATCCTGAAAAATTGTAAATATATTGATAATATCAGCCACGAAAAAGGAATCCCTTGCATCTTTAGTCCGTGATGTCATGTGATTTTCGGAACGAAAACATTATCTTTGCCTTTTTTTTAAATTAAACTGTTTACGAATGAAATATTTTCTTGTTGCAGGAGAGCCGTCGGGAGATTTACACGGTTCCTCTTTGATAGATGAACTCAAAAAAATCGACCCGGAAGCTGAATTTAGGTTCTTTGGAGGAGATTTGATGCGTGCTTCAGGTGGAGTCAAGCCCATAAAGCATGTCAAAGAAATGGCTTATATGGGGTTTTGGTCAGTCTTGAAAAATTTACCGGCTGTTTTTAAAAATTTACGTCTCTGTAAAAAGTTCATCATTAAATATCAACCTGATGCAGTCATTTTAATAGATTACCCCAGCTTTAATCTTAGGATTGCCAAATTTGTAAGAAAGTATACAAACATTCCTGTCCACTATTACATATCTCCCTCAGTTTGGGCATGGAAGTCCCACCGTATCAGGCAAATAAAGCGTGATGTTTCGCAGATGCTCACTATCATTCCTTTTGAAAAAGAATTTTATGCTTCTCATAATTTTGAGGTGGAATACGTTGGAAATCCGGCGATAGATTTTATTGAAAATCAACTTGATAAAACGGAAGAGACGGATTTTTTCAAGAAAAAGTATTTTTTGAATGGTAAACCCATCATCGCTTTATTACCCGGAAGCAGAAAGCAAGAAATATCTTCATGCTTGCCTAAAATGATTGAGGCAGCCAGAAAATTCCCGGAATATCAGATTGTCATATCAGGTGTTAATTCAGTGCACCCGGCTTTTTATCACGAATTTATGAAGGGACATAATTATCCGATCATTAAACACCACCCGTATCAATTGCTTTTTCACGCCGATTTAGCCATAGTCAATTCAGGAACAGCAACCTTGGAAACTGCTTTGATAGGTACTCCTCAGGTTGTTGTTTATCATGTGATGTTGGGTAGATTAGCATATTTGGCGAAAAAGATATTCATTAAAACCAAGAATATTTCACTCGTTAATATTTTAGCGGGAAAAGAGATTGTGAAGGAGTTGTATGCCCATTTGTTTACTGTAAAAAATTTAACCAATGAAATCGAACGCATCTTGTCTGATGAAACCTATCGCAAGCAAATGATTTTGTCTTACAAGGAATTAAGGGAAAATTTGGGAAAACCGGGAACCTCTAAAAGGGCTGCGGATATCATCTATAATTACAACTATCCAAAATCTTCATGAAACAAACATGAACCAATTTAATCAATTATTTTTCTCGTGCGAATGATTAAATAGTTCATCAAGAGTTCCATATGACAACTCAAAAGTTAATTGTGATCATATGAAACAGCCATTTGAGAAAATTCTCAAACACAAGGAAATGATTAATGGCGTGTTCCATGTGACCTTAGTGTAAAAAATAAAAAATAAACACATGAAAGTCGGGGCAGGGCATGGAATAGTAAATCGGTTGAAATTGATTCTATTGATATCGGTTGCCTTCACCGTCTCCTTCAATCTGTCAGCCCAACCGAATGATACTGAAAATTTGAAGCCACGAGCACAATGGTTGCAGGTCGGTTATACTTCCAATGCACTCGGATATGGGGTGAATAGGGCACTCAATAAAGTTTTCTGGCAAGGCAGGGTACATATAAAACAGGGTTTTTCCATAAATTATCAGCGCAATATATTTTACTACAAAAAGTTTTTTGCAATAGATTGGGGCATCAACGTTTCTGCGTGGCAAACTTCCGGCAGAAATCCTGATTTTGACCCTTCTTTGCCGGAAGAATGGTTTTTTACCTTTTCAGTTTTCCCGGTATTCCGAATCAATTTTGTCAACACACAAAACCTGGAAACCTATCTGTTTTATACGGTTGGAGGACCTTCCTGCATTTCGAAGACGACGTTGGACGGATATGATGTTGGGAAGCATTTTATTTTCCTGGACAATATGGGATTAGCTACATTTTTCGGTACAAAAAAACAATATAATGTTGAACTCAGGATAGGTCATTATTCCAATGCAGATCTGTTTCCTCCCAACCATGGCGTTAAAGTTCCGCTGACCTTGCTTTTGGGTTATAGATTTTAATAAGAATTTTAAGTAACCGTCGAGAACAGACAATGCTCAACCTTATCACAAATTTTTCGTACTTTTGTAAGCGTTAAAATTTAAAACAAATGATATCAAAAGTTATTGCTGAAGACCTTGTGGTCAAAGTACAATGTGCGATTGAGAGTACTGAAAAAATAGTCATTGTGTCACATGTCGGACCTGATGGGGATTCTATGGGCTCTTCACTGGCTATGTGGCACTATCTGATGGCTAAAGGCAAATCTCCGGTCGTGGTTGTGCCTTCTCCTTATCCTGATTTTTATGCCTGGATGCCGGGGGCAGAAGATGTCTTGATTTACACGAAAGATGTTGAGCCGGCTAACCAACAGTTGCAGGATGCTGATTTAATCGTTGCGCTTGACTTCAACACACCTAAAAGGTTGGGTAAAATGAAAAGGGCGGTATTAGATTCACCGGCAAAAAAAATAAATATTGATCATCATCTGTTACCCGGCGATTTTGCCGATATTGTGATTTCTCATCCGGAAATAGCTTCTACGAGCGAGTTGGTGTTTAGACTGATTTGCAGGATGGGTGATTTTGCGGCGATTAATTTAGCCGGAGCGGAATGCATTTATACAGGTATGATGTCAGATACGGGAGGATTTACCTACAATTCAAATAATCAGGAAATTTATGTCATTATTTCTGAGTTGCTGAAGCTCGGTGTGGATAAGGATGCAATCTACCGCAAGGTATATAACACATATTCTGAACATCGCCTGCGTTTGATGGGGTATTGTCTGTATCAAAAGATGAAATTATACCCCGAACATCAAGCGGCATTGATTACATTAACAGCGGATGAGATGCAGCAGTTTGATTTTAAAATCGGTGATGATGAAGGCTTTGTAAACATTCCTTTGTCTGTCGGACAGGTGGTTTTTTCCGTGCTTATGCGTGAGGAACCCGACAAAATCAAGGTTTCTTTGCGTTCTGAAGGTACCTTCCCTGCCAACAAATTTGCCGCTGACGTGTTCAATGGAGGAGGACATCTGAATGCATCCGGAGGTGAGTTTTACGGAACTTTAGAAGATGCTGTAAAGTTATTTGAAGAGAAATTGCCAGTGTATAAGGATTTTTTGGAAAAAGAATCTTGAAGACAAAAGAGCAAAGACAAAAGACAAAAAGAACAAAGAATAAAGACAAATTGTTTAATGTTTAATGTTTAATGTGTAATGTATAGTGTTTAATTGTTGAACTGTTTAATCGTTGAATCGTTTAGTGATTGGTGAGTGGTGATTGGTGAAGTTTCTTTTGTGGTTTTTAATTCTAACTTCTCTAACTTCTTTAACTTCAGCAACTTCCAAAAAAAACTACTAACTACCAACTACTAACTACTAACTACTAACTACTAACTACTAACTACTAACTACTAA
>JAAYQF010000046.1 GCA_012519425.1 Bacteroidales bacterium
CCGGAGGCGCAACTCGTTTTGATTCGGTAAAAAACGGACTTGAACTCGAACCCGATGAAGGACTTGTTGCTGTGCGTGATGGGGTGCGACCTTTGGTAAGCGTGCAAACCATTCATAGATGCTTTGAGATGGCAGAACGTACCGGAGCTGCCATTCCGGTTACAGACATCGTTGAAAGCATCAGAAAAGTTGAAGAAAATGACAATGAAGCTGTTGACAGAAACTTATACAAGGCTGTGCAGACACCGCAGGTGTTTGAGACGCAAATTTTAAAGGCTGCCTACCGTCAGGATTATGTGCCGACATTTACGGATGATGCCTCTGTTGTTGAAGCCTTCGGGCATAAGATCAGCATAGTGGAGGGCAATAAAGAAAATATTAAAATAACGACACCTCTTGATTTGGAAATAGGGGAATTGTTTTTAGACTAAAGCGGTGTCTTCGTGTTCCGGGGTGCGGGGTGCGGGTTCCGGGGTACGAGTTTCGTGGTGCGTAGTCGTTAGATTTAAATTTAACATAAGAAACCTTGCTGTTTTTTTAGTTAAATATTTGTTTTGAAACAACCCCGAATAGGTAAAAAAGTAAAAAATGGGTTAGGGGTAGACTGGAAAACATCATAATTATATGTAAAGTAATAGGGTTTAAATGCCTCTTGCAGATATCGACATAAAATTTATTCCGGGAGTCGGACCGAAAAAGGCTGACTTATTGGCGAAAGAGCTGAATATTCGCACAGTTGAGGATATGATGCGTCATTATCCTTACAGATACGTGGATAGAAGCCGGTTTTATTTTGTGCACGAAATATCGGAAAACATGCCTTTTATACAGTTGAAAGGACAGATCTTGCAATTCAATACAATCGGAGAAGGACGCAGTCAACGCTTATCTGCTATTTTTACAGACGGAAAGGATACCATTGAGCTGGTCTGGTTTCAGGGGATCAGATTTATTTTGAATAAATACAAAACCGGTGTCACTTATGTTGTTTTTGGCAAGCCCTCTTTTTTCAATGGGAAATACAATATTCCGCATCCTGAAATCGACTTACCCTCACAACTTCCTCCTCTTGAGCAAATGGGATTTCAGCCATTTTATAACACCACGGAAAAGATGAAGTCGGGCTTTTTAAACTCCAAAGCCATCCAAAAAATCATGCAGGGAATTTTACCTTTTCTACAGGAGAAAATTCCTGAAACGCTACCAAATTATGTGTTGAAAAAATTTGCTTTGATGAATTTGACGGATGCACTCATCAACATACATTTTCCCAAAAATAATTATGCCCTGAATAAAGACCGCCAGCGACTCAAGTTTGAAGAACTGTTTTATATCCAACTGAGCATTCTGCAACAAACCAAGTGGCGGGAGCAAAATCTGAAAGGCTTTGCAATGAGTAAAGTCGGACATTATTTCCGAAGCTTTTATCATGATTTTTTACCTTTTGAGCTGACTAACGCACAAAAACGTGTGCTAAAGGAAATTCATGCGGATGTATCGAGCGGCAAACAAATGAACCGGCTGCTGCAAGGTGATGTTGGAAGCGGCAAAACACTGGTGGCTTTAATGGCTATTCTGCTTGCAGTCGATAATGGATTTCAGGGATGCATCATGGCTCCAACGGAGATTTTGGCAAGTCAGCATTTTGAAACCATTTCAACTTTGATCGGTGACATCGGAATCAAAGTGGCATTGCTCACCGGTTCAACACGCGCCAAAGAGAGAGAAGGCTTGCACGCTGCATTGCAATCCGGTGAATTGAACATATTGATCGGCACCCATGCGCTGATTGAAGATGTGGTGCAATTTAAAAACCTGGGCATGGTAGTCATCGACGAGCAGCACCGTTTTGGCGTGGAACAACGCTCCAAGCTATGGAAGAAAAACACACAACCGCCGCATGTGTTGGTGATGACCGCTACGCCGATTCCCCGTACTTTAGCCATGACGCTTTACGGCGACCTGAGTGTTTCTGTTATTGATGAATTACCACCGGGCAGGAAACCCGTTCAAACCTACCATTATTATGAAAATAAAAGGCAGGCCTTAAACGGTTTTTTATATAAACAATTGAAAGCGGGTCGTCAAGTCTATGTTGTTTATCCCCTGATTGAAGAATCAGAAAAAATGGATTTGCAAAATGCTACCGAGGGTTTTGAATATTTCAAAGCAAGCTTTCCCGACTTTAAAGTCAGCCTGGTACACGGAAAACTAAAAGCGGCAGAAAAGGATAAACAGATGCAACTGTTTGTCTCGGGACAAACGCACATCATGGTCGCCACAACAGTGATTGAAGTGGGAGTCGATGTCCCCAATGCCTCTGTGATGGTAATAGAAAATGCCGAAAGATTTGGGTTGTCACAGTTACATCAACTCAGGGGACGGGTAGGGCGCGGTGCGGCACAATCCTACTGTATTTTATTAACTGGTTATAAGTTAGCCACAGAGACCCGCAAAAGGATGGAAATTTTGACCCGTACCAATGATGGTTTTGAAATAGCCGAAGCTGATTTACAGCTAAGGGGTCCCGGAGATATAGACGGCACACAACAAAGCGGTATGCCTTTCGAGCTGAAATTGGCAGATTTGGCTAAAGATGGAAAAATGCTCGAAATAGCCAGAAATTACGCCATTGAAATATTGACGCCCGATCCGAAATTGGAAAAACCGGAAAATCATATTTTGCGCTCACAGTTGAAAAAACTAAGAACAAATACTGTTAATTGGGGGCTTATCAGTTGAAGAATACAAGTCAGGTTTGGTTCGCAAAACTATTTTTTTTACCTTTGGGGGCTTTACACCAATTAATAATTGATTGATTCCCATGGAGAAAACGCTTATCATATTGAAGCCGAGCGCTGTGCAACGTGGTTTAATCGGCGAAGTGACACAAAAATTTGAGAAAAAAGGACTTCAGGTTTGCGGAATGAAAATGATGCAATTGGAAGATGAAATTTTAAACGAACATTATGCACACCTTGCGCACCTGCCGTTTTTTCAACGCATCAAAGACTCTATGATGGCTTCTCCAGTGGTTGTTTGTTGCTTGCAAGGGAAAGATGCCGTGAAGGTGGTGCGCAGCATGGCGGGTGTAACCAATGGAAGAGAAGCTGCTCCGGGCACTATCCGTGGTGATTACAGCATGAGCATTCAGGAGAACATCATTCATGCTTCTGACTCTGTCGAAACGGCTGCCATTGAATTAAAGAGATTTTTTAAAGATGAAGAGATTTTTGAATACACACTCAATTCAATGAATTTCCTTTACGCCGGCAACGAAGTTTAATTGACAACACAATGAAAACAAACACATATCTTGCGGTCATTTGTATTTGCTTGCTCACCTTTTTTTCATTCAATTTATATGCTATTGATCATGACAAACATAATGTAGCTGCTGAATTTCAGGCTGACACTGCTAATGTTTATCATACTTTGTTGATGGATGAAACCGATGACTTGATGGAAAATCATCCGGCTGATGATATCTACAATCGGATTTGGACCAGCGCCAAGTTAAATCCATATCAAACATCAATAGATGATTTAAATGATTCAATTCAAATTGATTTGTCTTCCTATACGGCACCATTGGCGAAATTTGTACGAATCACCTCACATTTTGGAACACGTAGATTCCGCTTTCACTATGGTGTTGATTTGAAATTGCAAGTTGGCGACACAATTTATGCCTCTTTTTCGGGTAAAGTCCGGATTATCGATTACGAAAGAAGGGGATACGGTCATTATGTAGTGCTCCGCCACGACAACGGGTTGGAAACTGTGTATGCCCATCTTTCCCGTGTATTGGTATCTCACGATCAAATCGTATGTTCCGGTACCCCGATTGCACTTGGCGGAAATACCGGTCGCTCTACAGGTCCGCACCTGCATTATGAAATTCGCTACCTTGGCAATGCCATCAATCCCGTGAAATTGATCGATTTTGCCAGTGGAACTCCTTTGGAGGAAGATTATTTGATGACCAAAGAAATCAGTTTCTACCATCAAAAAGAATTAAAAGCCTTGGCGGCTGCACTGTTTTATAAAGTAAGAAAAGGCGACAGCTTAAGTGTGATTGCCAGACGCTACGGAACTACAGTGGGTGCTATTTGCAGGCTTAACAACATCTCTCCAAAAAGGATCATCAGAATAGGGCAAACCTTAAGGGTGCGCTAAATACCCCAAAAAACATCTTATCTTTGCTGTTCAAAATTGAATTTGAACACAAATTATTATTGGTATTATGTTTTCCAAAAAAGATATTGAAGAACAGATTTTAGTCATTTTTGGTTCAAACGGTGATTTGTCGAAGCGTAAACTGCTTCCTGCCATTTTTCAGTTATATTTAAACAATTTATTACCGGAAAAATTCATTGTGATTGGTACCGGCAGCAAGGATAAAAACGAAATAACAAACCGTGAAGATGTCAAATCTGCCATCCTTGAGTTTTCCCCCAACAGTAAGCATTTCGACTCAAAGAAGATAGAAAACTTTTTAAATTGTGTGTATTATCAAAGGGTGCATAATCAAACCGAAACGGATTTTGAAGGTCTGAAAAACTACATCAACACACTTTCAGCTAATCTGAACATCGCCCGAAACATCATTTATTACTTTTCTATTCCACCATTTTTATATGAAGTGGTTGCCAATCACCTGGTTCGGTACGGCCTAAACCGGGAAGAAGACGGGTGGAAACGTATCATCGTTGAAAAACCCTTTGGGTACAGTTATGCTACTGCGGTGGAACTGGACCAGAAATTACATACGGGTTTTCATGAAGATCAGATATATCGCATCGATCACTATTTAGGTAAAGAAACTGTGCAGAATATCATGGTTACGCGTTTCTATAATGGTTTTTTCGAACCAATCTGGAATAGAAAATATGTGGACCGTGTGGAGATTACGGCCGCCGAAAAGATCGGTGTTGGGGACAGGGGCGGATATTACGATACTTCGGGAGCCATGCGCGACATGATACAAAATCATTTATTGCAAGTATTGGCCGTCGTTGCCATGGAGCCGCCTGCCATTTTTGATTCGAACTCTATCCGTAACGAAACCGTAAAAGTATTACAGGCACTCAGACCCATCACCGCCGAAAACGCATCCAAACAGGTGGTGCGCGGACAGTACGTTGCCACCCAAGTGGATGGTCAAATGTGCCCCGGATACCGCGAAGAACGTGGCGTAGACCCAAATTCAAAAACCGAAACTTTTGTGGCACTCAAAGCTTTTGTCGATAATTGGCGCTGGGGAGATGTCCCTTTTTACATCCGTACGGGCAAACGGCTGCCGGTAAGGGTAACGGAAGTGGTGATACATTTGAAACATGCCCCTCATCAGCTTTTCAAGCAATTGTGCCTGACGCATCCGAATAACATGATTATCTTGCGCATTCATCCGGATGCAGGAATTGCCATCGACTTCGGCATGAAGATCCCGGGAGCGGGTTACAAGGTGCAAAACGTCAATATGGCTTTTAAATACGCCGATCTGACGGACGCAAAAATTCCTGAAGCTTACGAGCGGCTACTTTTAGACTGTATGACGGGTGATTCTACTTTATATGCCCGTGCCGATGCGGTCCGGGCAAGCTGGAAATTTGTGGATCCGATTATTCAAGCCTGGAAGGAGAAACAGGACATTCCGCTCTGTTTTTATAAATGTAACAGTTGGGGGCCCTTAGAAGCCAATAACCTGTTTGACGAGCCGTACACAAAATGGTGTGAGCCGGAAGAATGAAAAAGGAGAAAACAGCAGAGATTAACAATGAAAGAACAACTAAGAAGATGATACGGTACAAAACCAAAATTTTCAAAGATACAGAGCAAACTGCTCATGCCGTTGCGGATTTGATTCAAGCGCAATCCGGGCAAAAACAGCAATCCGGACAATATTTCAATATTGCCTTATCCGGCGGTTCTACACCGAGATTATTGTTTGAAATGATGGCACAGGAGCCGTATGCTTCGGATATCAGTTGGGATGTAATTCGGCTGTTTTGGGTTGATGAAAGATGTGTGGCACCTGACCATGTTGAAAGCAATTACAAGATGACTTATGATGCTTTGCTGAAGCATGGCTTGATAAAACCTGATAATATTTTTAGGATGAAAGGGGAAGCTTTTCCGCCTGAAGAAGCTTTGCGTTATGAAAAGCTGTTGAAAAAAGAACTGCCTTTGGTAAACGGATTTCCGGTTTTTGATCTCATCCTCTTAGGCATGGGAGAAGATGGACATACTGCTTCTATTTTCCCCGATAGCATGGGTTTGTTGCATACGGATCGCGTCGTTGAAACGGCCGTCCACCCGGTCAGTGGTCAGGATAGAATTACCCTGACCGGCAAGGCCATCAATCATGCCAGGCAAGTCGTTTTTTTGGTTACCGGAGCCGGCAAAGCAGCAATTGTTCAAACTATCCTCCAAAAGCAGTCCGGCTCACAACGATACCCCGCTGCCCATGTAGGGAACTATGAACTAATTGCTGAGTTTTATTTGGATGCAGCGGCAGCAGCAGGTGTTTTATAAATCATCAATGCGTCACAATTTCCATTGTGTCAGATGCGATCATGAATTCTTCATCGGTAGGGATCACAACCACCTTTATCGTTGAATCCGGTGTGCTCAGTAGTATTTCTTCTCCTCTGGAATTTGCATTCAATGCCTGATCCAGCTTCAAGCCCACAAAATCGAATTGCTTACATACATACTCGCGAATAGCGGATTGATTTTCTCCTACTCCACCGGTAAACACCAACACGTCAGCACCGTTTAACGCCGCCATATATGAACCGATGTACTTCGCAATCCTGTATTGGTACATTTCCAAAGCCAGCTTAGCCCGTTTATTTCCTTCGGAAATGCCTTTGTCAATATCGCGCATATCTGAGGAAAGACCGGAAACACCCAACACGCCGCTATGCTTATTAAATAAGGTTGAAACAGACGCAGCATTGATCATTTCTTTCTCCATCAGGAAAGTCACGACACCCAGATCTATATCACCTGAACGGGTACCCATCATCAATCCTTCAACAGGAGTGAACCCCATGGAAGTATCGATTGATTTGCCGTCTTTTATGGCAGCAATGGAAGCTCCGTTTCCAATATGAGCCGTAATTATTTTGGTTTTATTATAATCAAGTCCAAGAAACTCACATGCACGGTGGGAAACATACCGGTGACTGGTGCCGTGAAAACCATAGCGGCGGATGCTGTATTTCTGATACAATACATAAGGAATACCATACATATAAGCATAATCCGGCATGGTTTGATGAAAAGCAGTATCAAAAACTGCCACCTGGGGCACATCGGGCAACAACTCCTCGATGGCATGAATACCGGATAAGTTAGGCGGATTATGCAGGGGAGCAATCGCTATACAATCCTCTATTTTTTTGATTACTTCATCATCGATGAGCACACTGGTGTTAAAACTTTCCCCGCCATGGACCACGCGATGTCCAACAGCATTGATTTCTTCTATTGCTTCAATGGCACCGTGTTTCTTGCTTGTCAGCACGCCCAGCACATATTCTATCGCCACCTGATGCTCAAGAATCTCACCTTCAAGTATAACCTGGTTTCCATTTTTGCGTGTGTGTTTGAGAAAAGAGCCCTTCATTCCAATCTTTTCGACTATTCCCGAACCCAGCACCTCGTTGTTTTGCATGTCAAACAACTTATATTTAACCGATGAACTTCCGCAATTTAAAACTAAAACTTTCATGTGTTTGTTTTTTATTTTTTACACTAAGGTCACATGGAACACGCCATTAATTATTTCATTGTGTTTGAGAATTTTCTTAAATGGCTGTCTCACATGACAACAATTTATTTTACAACATTACCTGATTCATCATAAACATAAAATCCTTTGCCTGTGCTTATACCATAATTTTTTGCACGCACTTTTCGCAACAGAACAGGTGAAGGCTTGTATTTGATGTTTCCGTATTCGTCATACAGATTATTTAATAATTTTACGATTTTTTCAATTCCCATCTTATCCGCAGTGCGGAAAACTCCCAGACTGTGTCCGTAACCTACTGTTAACACCTTGTCGATGTCTTCCACCGTAGAAACTCCTTCCATCAGGATTTGACAAGCTTCATTGAGCTGTGTCAGGAACAAACGTACACTGACCAGGCCTGAAGATTCCATGACATTGATGTATTCGTGATTGATCAGTTTGGCAAATTTGCTGACCTTTTCAAGGGTTTCTTGTGATGTGTACAGACTGGGAACGATTTCTAAAATCTGCGACCCGGGTATATTGATCATGAAGTGCATACCGATGCACCTTTCCTGATATTTTAATTCAGAAGCGAGCTCGGTCATCATCACTGTCGCAACATTAGACGCAATGATAGCAGTTGGTTCCAAAACTTGTTCTAATTGACGAAACACCTCTTTTCTTGCGTTGATCTGCCGTTCACCGGTGTGGTCATTGTACCGGATCACTTCAATGACGAAATCGCAATGTTGAAAATCAACATACGAAGTAGTACCGGTGATGCGAGACAAAATGATTTTCTTTTCATTTTCCGTTAATCCCCAATTGGTGATTTTTTCATCCAACTTACTTTCAATGCGACTGAATGCATTGGCAATCTTTTCCTGGTTGGGTTCTAAAAAAACCACTTCCATGCCGTGGATGGCTGCAGTGGTAGCGATCTCACTACCTTCATTGCCGCAACCCACAACACCGATGTTTGAAAAAAGCGTTTTCCGCCTGTTTCGTTTGCTAAGTCCGTACCTTTCAATAGGTTCAGTTGTTGTTTTTGCCATTGGATATTTATTAAATTACGTTTACGTTCTTATTCTTTCTGATGACAAGAAAACCTTTTCCTTTGCATCCTCTTACTTCATGGCTTGATTGGCCGTTATCGCTACCATATTGATTATATCTTCCACCGAACAGCCCCTTGATAAATCATTGACGGGAGCAGCCATTCCCTGAAGAATCGGACCGATTGCCAGGGTGCCGGAAATACGTTCTACCAATTTGTAGGCGATGTTGCCCGACTGTAAATCCGGAAATACCAACACATTGGCTTGTCCGGCTATATTGCTTCCCGGTGCTTTGGATTTTCCGACCGACGGAACAATGGCCGCATCTGCCTGCAATTCTCCATCTATAAGCAAATCGGGATTTGCCTTTTGAGCGCATTTTACAGCCTCTGTAACTTTATCGACCAATTCGTGGGAAGCACTGCCCTTGGTTGAAAAACTCAACATGGCGACTTTGGGTTGAACACCCGCCAAAGCCTGAGCCGTCTCGGCTGATGAAAGTGCAATTTCAGCCAATTCCGATGCAGAAGGATTGGGGTTGACGGCACAATCTGCAAAGACGAACAACCCCTCTTCTCCATATTGGGGCGTAGGGGTAAACATTAAAAAAGCGCCGGAAACAATAGATATTCCGGGTTTGGTCCGTATGATCTGAAAAGCAGGTCGCAATACGTTCCCGGTCGTGTTTTGCGCGCCGGCAAGTTCCCCGTCCGCATCTCCCTGCTTGATCATCAGGCATGCCAAATACAATGGGTCCTTGGCCAAATTTTCAGCCTCCTCCATGGTCATGCCTTTGGATTTTCTCAAGTCATACAACAGTTGTATATACTTTTGAATATCATCCGTTTCAGGATTGATAAAACTTGCATGAGCAATGTGGTTTAAATTTTCTTTTTTAGCCAAAGACAAAATTTCCTGCTTGTCGCCAATCAAAATAATTCTGGCAATTTTATCTTTTAAAACTATGTCTGCTGCTTTTAAAATACGAATTTCGGTGCTTTCAGGAAGTACAATTCGCTGGGGGTTGGATTGTGCCCGTTTGATGATCCGGTTCAATAAATGCATATTAAAAAATAATCTGGTGTTTCTCTAAATTGGATTTTACGAAAGAGTTTCACAAAAGTACAAAAATAATGGTGAAATTCCAATGCAAATAAAAGATTTGGCTGTTAATTAAAACTTTAATCGAATCAGGCATTTTATTTCGGTTTTTTTATCTCCCAAAATTGCTTCGTGACTGTTGCCGATTTTCTCCCTGTCATCAGCATAATGAGTTTGTGCAATTTTTAGCCAACAGCTAAATTTTGGAGTAAGGTCATAGCGTAAATTTACATAATACTTACAACCAACACCTGAAAAAGAAGGCGTGCTGAATGCATATAAAACGTCCCTTTCATACATATACAGACGGTTTTCATGATTCTTTACATCAAAAAACAAAAGACTAACATCAAAATACAAGGGTGTTTTCTTGAATTTCACACTTATTTCTTGAAGCATAGCAATGCCATAGGTGCTTGTGCTCAACCCTTTTTTGTTAAGGTTGGCATCCGCCTGATTTTTAAACTTTACGTTCCCTGCTTCATAAACGAGTTGTACCCGCAAGGCTGATTTTTGTTGATTTGCAAGCACGGGGATCACCGCTTTCGAACCTGACGGGTTGGTTTGCGTCTGTTTGTGTTTGAGCCTCATCAATATTGATAAATATTGTTGAGGCGTATAATTCAATTGCAGGAAATAATCGTTTTCCCGGGAAGGAAAATCTACTCCATAGCGCAGCCACGGGAAATTATAAGCATCTGCATAAAAGGCTAATTTCCAATGTTTGACAGGCAAAACTTCCACTCCCAAATAAAATCCTTGCTCATTGCCGGCTCCGGAACTCGCAGCAAAGGTTGACGAGTAAAAGGCATTGTGTTCCGGTGGATAATACCGGTGTAACAGGGCAAAACTTACCCTCGAAACCGGCGTACACGTAACACCTGTAAGGACGGCAGGATATTTAAAATCCGACACTCCGGCGGTTTCCCCAAAAACATTGAATTGGTGCCACCTGAACCGATAATGAATGCCTGCAGCAAATTGTCGGTTGCCCCGAAAATAATACAAATTATAAGGGTAGGGCCTGGGGTCTAATTTCTTATCCAGGCTTACAGCCAGGCCGCTCATTCCCACCTGAAACCATGCTCCTTGAAAAGTAAAATTACCACCCAACACTTGTTGACGTACCACATTTCTTTTCGTGTATTCCAATGCGGTCCTGTGAAATCCGGTGGTGTAAAACCTGGTTAGATGGTCGTCCTGAAGATTTCCGTCCTGCAATTTATTGGAATAAAAAAGATGCAACTGTGTTTTTCCGAATCGCCAGGAACAAGCCAGTCCGCGCATAAAATTATACTCATTGGTTGAGCCGTAGCGTGTAAATCCTTGATTTGTGTTGCAGATTTTTGTTGCCATAGCCGACTTGCCAAGGTTGAAAGTTTGCCGTATCACCAGGCCCTGTCCAAAATTCACCTGATAATCTCCTGCAATAAGATTCCTCAAACACCCGTAATCCTTCAACTGAAAGGAGCCGGACAAGAAATCGTAGCCTTTGTGATGCTTTCCCCAAAATTGCTCACCGGCATCCTGTTCTGCTGTTACGTTCACGTATAAATTATCACGATAGTGAAAGCGATATTTTAGATGATGATACAAGGGATTGCCCAAATATGCTGAGCTGTCTTGCTCGTTTTTGATGTATCCTGCCTTTTGCTCAGGGATAAAGTCAAAACGCGTCAATATTTCATTTTTGCCATATTTGAGTGCTTCTTTAAAATTTATTCTTCCCCACTTTTTGTCAATATTTTCGGACAAACATACAAACGGAAGCATCCTCCTGATATCGGTCATGTCCAGGCCTTCAACCAACATCAACTCGTAGATAGTCAGGAGCATGCCAACTTTATACCTGTAATATAAAATATTTTCAATCTGCAAATCACTGAGAAAAACCATTTTCCCAAAATCTTCCCGTTCAGCCTGGTTTAAATCAAGCGGTTGCTGACTTAAAGCGGATAACTCTTCATAAAAAGTATCAAAGTCCGGTTCTTTCTCGCTTTCTTCAGCGTACTGCTCAAAAATATCAGCAATGTATTGATCTATATTATCAAAACAATCGGTTGCCTGTGCATTTGAAAACGGAACATGTACAAGCACGAGCAAGCAAAACACAAACAGTTTTTCATACATCAACATGGTCTTCCTCACACGCTGTTATTTTTTACGTAAGATATTATACTGAAGTTGTGCCATGGTAGTCAGTCCCAGTAAAGGATGGAGCTCGGTCGTTACATCAAAAATAAACGGACCTAAGTCAAAACCAAACCCAAGGCAAGGCACTAAATATTCATGAACATAGATACCCGCTTGAAATCGGTAATGCTTCATCATGGTATAATCAAAAGCCGTTGCGATGCGGTAAATGCTTCGAATTTCCTTATCTGCCTGCAAGCGCCAACTGAACTCGGGTGAAAAGCTGTAACTGTACCCAATGCTGTAAATGGCGGGAATATATTTTGTCAATATTTTATTTTTGATGTTGGTTGCAAAAGGATTGCTTGCGTGAAATCCAAATAAAAATTTTTGCGTAATCGGAACTAGCAAGCCTATTTGGGGATAAACAGTTCCATAATACTTATTGGAAGATGCAAAATAGGCCGTATGGTAATTAAACTGCATCCCTATGCTGAATTTTCCTGAAAAATCGCGGACAAAAGCAGCCCCGGCCATTATTTCATGGTATAAGGAAAATCCATAGTGTGCAAAGGATAAGCTACTGACAAATTGCTGAAAGGGATACAAAGCCATCACGGTCTTGGTGGCAAGTTCAGGAATTAGATAGCGATCCTCAATTGAACAAACTATTTGGGGCTGTGCACAGAAAGACCAGGTCGCGGGATTATGAAAGGCGGTACGGTTCTTGATATCTGCAGCCGACGTGTTTGCGGCGGAAACAGAAGATGGAACAGGATGGGCTGTTTGAGCACAGATAAAGCGGGTTGGCAATGCGGCCAACAAACAACAGATAATGGTTTTCATAAGAAGGCGGTTGATTTTTCAAATCGGTTGTAAAAGTATTCAATATTATCAAAACAAAAAATAACTTTTCAACCAGTTTGGCATTATTTTATGATTTGCCCCATATGAGCAAAAACATTTTTACCTTTTGATCGTTTTATGCGTGTAAATCAATTCTGTAAAAAATTCACTGTTTGTTTTTTAAATGAAAATTCATACATTTGCAACGATGATTAAGAAGCATTACATATTACTTTTGTTGGTCATTCTGACCGGACACTTTACGATGTTGTCTGCTGACAATGTCCGGCCACAAGCACCTTCGGAAGGTCATAGATTGGGATTTCAGGTTATAGGGAATGACACTCTATATTTGGCCTTCCTGAAGGATTTTTATGTGTTCCCCGATTTGAAGTTTAAGAATAGGAAGCAAGAAGAATTTTATTGGAGAACCGTACGTGACGTGAAGCGTGCCTTGCCTTACGCGAAAATTGTCAGTGCTGAGTTGTATCGCGTTAATATTTTGTTAGGGGACATTAAATCCGAAAAAGAACGTAAAAAATACCTTTCCAAATATGAAAAGGAAGTATTTAAAAAATACTCTCCCGAGTTAGTTCGCTTGACTATCAATCAAGGAAGATTGCTTCTCAAACTCATCGACAGAGAGACCAATACCACCTCCTATGACCTGATCAAGCAATACAGAGGCAATGTGGCAGCTTTTTTCTGGCAGGGCATTGCCCGGATTTTTGGTTCCAACCTTAAATCTGAATATGATGCACAAGGTAATGACAAAATTGTGGAAAGGGTCATTACATTGGTTGAGGCGGGACAACTTTAAATCAAGACATGACCGACATATGAGCTATTTGTCTTCAAGAGCCGGTTTTATTGATGATGGCGGGATATCCGCTGCTAAAGACCAGATACGCTTAGAAGTAAAAGCTGCAAAAAAAACACTCACCGACTCATTTAAAATCCAACAGGCAAAAATTGTTTTTAGTAAAATCGAACAAACGCCCGAATTCAAGCAGGCTAAAACCATATTGATGTATTGGTCCCTGCCTGATGAACTTCCTACTCATCGGTGGGTAAAAAAATGGAGTCATTCTAAAGAGATTTTGTTGCCCGCAATTAGAAACAACCAACTGGTTGTTGGTCGGTTTTTTACAGAAGTTCAGTTGGTGAAAGGAGTCTTTAATGTGATGGAGCCTCAACCGGAAGCTATTGAGAACGCAAAACCATCATCTGATTGTGCGGAACAAATTGACTTGGCTGTTATTCCCGGAACAGCCTTCGACAAGCAAAAAAACAGGCTGGGACGTGGAAGAGCTTACTACGACAAATTTCTACAAAACAAAAACATGCTAAAATGGGCAGTTGGATTTGATATTCAATTGTATGATACCATTCCTGCTACCACTAAGGATGTAAAAATGGACCGGATAATCACTCCGAATTTGACGGTTTTGTAATTTCAGGCTCGCCCTTTCGGTAGTAATAAACAACACCGTATTCTCTGCAGCGTTTGAGTTTGTAATAGGGATGCAAATCCTGGAAATGGGCTTCTATTTCATCCCATAGGTCTTTAATGATTTTATCGCCGGTTGCCCGGAGCTGTACAAGTTCTTCCCACTGGCGTGTGGTTGCTTGCTGGTGAATTTTTTGGGTGTATTTGTACTCCTTGAAAATTTCGTAATGAACCTTTACCTTCGCAATAGCGGGATTGTATATGGGCAGGCCGCCATTGCGAATGCGCTCGTGTTCTCCGTCAATGATGCACTTTCCCCAGTGCAATAGATCATTTTCGGTGCTAAGGTCCGGGACATTGTGCACTTCCGGGTCCAGTTGATAGAAAAGTTTATGCTCCTTTTTGATGTCGCCTCTGATCACCGATAAGTTAAAAACCTGAATGAAATGGGAAATGTACAGACGTGCATTGTAGATGATTTGTTGATACCTTTTGTTGGCATTGACTTGATTTTCCAATGCTTGTTGATAATGGAGCTGTTGTTTTTCAAAAATCGCAAGGAAGTTCTTGGCATCGATGACGTTCTTGAACGAAATAAAACGACTTTCGAATCCAAGTTTTTCTTCTTTTTGAATAACGGTACGTAGTGCTCTCAGGCGTGCTTGGTCGGTATTTGGTAATCTTCGGTAAGGCATGATGCAGATGTTGTTTTAAATTACGATCCTCATCCACGTAAAATATCAACACAAGCGCAAAGATATTAAAAATTTAATCGTTTCTATGCATTAAATTTTCGGCTAAATTTCTCAACGCCTGCTTTTTATCCTTTTTTACACCGACTTTATCCAGAATAGCGATTGCCTCACTAAAATAAAAATCCATGGCGTCTTCGCATATTTTTTTGACATTCAATTGATTATAGATGTCGGTAACTGCAGCAATTTTTTCATTTGGATTTGTTTTTTCGACTGTTAGCCAATGATTTAAACTTTTTTGAAGTTCTCCTGAGGCTAATTTTTTAGCATAAATTAACAAATATGTTTTTTTATTACATAAAATATCACCCCCTAATTGCTTGCCGAAAGTTTCCGGACTGCCATACACATCCAACAAATCATCCTTTAACTGAAATGCCAATCCTATATGGATACCAAAATCATATAAATATTGCGCATCCTGTTTAGAAGCACCTCCGATTATGGCTCCGATTTTCAGAGCACAAGCCAGCAGGACTGCAGTTTTGAGCCTGATCATTTCAATGTATTCCTCCGGCGTCACATCTTCTCTGCTTTCATACTCCATGTCGTATTGTTGCCCTTCGCAAACCTGAATCGCTGTGGCATTGAACAACCGCATAACATCCTGAAGTGCTTTTTCCGGTGCTTGACGCATCAGTTCATATGCTATGATCTGCATCAGATCTCCTGAAAGTATGGCTGTATTTTCGTCCCATTTTACATGTACGGCAGGCTGCCCTCTTCTCACCAGGGCCTTATCCATGATATCATCATGCAAAAGCGTGAAATTATGGAAAAATTCTATGCCTAAAGCAGGCATAACAGCCTGACTTACATCATCATGAAATAAATTGAATGCCATCAGCGTAAGTGCAGGACGAATTCTCTTCCCTCCCAAATTGATTGTATAAGCAATCGGTTCATACAATCCCGATGGCTGTTTGTTTAAGTCAATGGTTGAAAGCGCTTCATTAACGATAGCCGAGATGGCTTCAAAACTTTTTATAGGGTAATGCATCTTATTTAAGTTCATTATTAATAATATCGGATAAAACATCTTTCATTTGCAAACCGGCAGCCCGGACCTGTTGCGGAATAAAGCTGGTAGGTGTCATACCGGGTGTGGTATTCACTTCCAGCAAATTAATAACATCTCCTTTTGTAATGATATAATCGATTCTGACCAATCCCTTGCAATTTAAAATATCATACAAAGTTGATGTTAGTTGTTGAATTCTTTCTGTGAGTTCCCGGGAAATACGGGCCGGTGTTATTTCATCAACCTGACCGTGGTATTTGGCGTCAAAATCAAAAAACTCGTTGTGCGGCACCACTTCGGTCACAGGTAACACCACCGATTTCATTTTGGTTTTGTAGATGCCGCAAGTTACCTCAGTGCCTTGCATGAAAGCTTCTATCATCACTTCCGGGCCCTCTTTGAAAGCCAATGCGATGGCGGGTTGCACCTCCGCTTCCGTTTTTACTTTCGTCATGCCGAAACTGCTTCCTCCCACATTGGATTTGATAAAACACGGGAAGCCGATTTTCTCCTTTACCTCTTTGGATGAAATGGTTTGCCCTTCGCGCAACAAGATAGACTCGGCAACCTTAACCCCATAGCTTTTCAGGTACTGGTTGCAGGTAAATTTGTTGAATGTAAGTGCCGATGCCAGTACTCCGCAGTTTGAATACGGAATGCCTGTCATGTCGAAATAACCCTGCAACAGACCGTCTTCTCCCGGCGTACCGTGTATGGTGATGTACGCAAAATCGAATTTGATTTTTTTATTTCCGTGAATAAAACTGAAATCATTCTTGTTGATTGGAAGTTGTTCGTCTTTGGAGATGACAACTTGCCAATTTTCTCGTGTGAGGATGACTTCATAAACATCATATTGATCCTTGTCAATGAAGGATAATAATCCGGCTGCACTTTGCAGTGAGACGGTGTTTTCAGAGGAATAACCCCCTGCAACAACAGCGATAACAGGTTTCATACAACTATAAATTCAAATATTGTTGGGCATATTCACGCCACATTTCGATTAATTTTTGAAAATCATCCGGCAAGTCGCTTTCAAAATCCATTTGCTTTTCCGTTTTAGGGTGAACAAATCCCAGAGTTTTGGCATGCAACGCTTGTCTGGGACAGGCATAAAAGCAATTCTTGACGAATAGTTTATAATAAGCAGAATTGGTTCCTTTCAAGATGGCGCTACCCCCGTAGCGTTCGTCATTAAACAAAGGATGACCAATGTGCTTCATATGTACGCGGATCTGATGCGTCCTTCCGGTTTCAAGCTGACACTCCACAAGGGTTACATAACCAAACCGCTCTATTACTTTATAATGGGTAACCGCATGTTTGGCTTGCGGATTTTCACCCGGCTCAAACACCTTAAACCGCATCCTGTCTGCCGGATCCCTTGCCTGATCACCCGTTATGGTACCTTCATCATCTTTCAGATTGCCCCAGACCAGGGCGTAATAGCGACGTTCAGTTGTTTTATCGGAAAATTGTTTACCCAAATAAGACTTGGCATGTTCCGTCTTGGCCACTAATAGCAGTCCGGAGGTATCTTTGTCAATGCGATGCACCAATCCCACCTTCGAGCTATTAGGGTCAAAATCTTTATTATCTCTTAAATGGAAGGCGATGGCATTCAACAATGTACCGTCGAAGTTACCGAATCCGGGGTGTACTACCAGGCCCGGTTGCTTGTTGACCAATATAATCTCCTCATCCTCATACACTATATCGATGGGAATATCTTGAGGAACAATCACAAACTCCGATGGGGGATAAGCCAGTAATATGGTGATCACATCACCGGGTTTGACTTTATAGCTTGATTTGACAGGTTTGTCATTTACTTTGACATTGCCGGCATCGGTAGCATATTGAATGCGATTTCTGGAAGTGTTTGCCATAATATTGGCCAAATACCTGTCAAGTCGCATCATGCTTTGTCCCTTGTCAACCACAAAGCGAAAATGTTCAAAAAGTTCCTGTTCGGAGACTAACTCATCGTCTTCAATTTCTTCAA
>JAAYQF010000047.1 GCA_012519425.1 Bacteroidales bacterium
ATCAATTTCAGTCAGAACGTGCAAAGCCTGATTGATGGTTTTTACAAAACTTACTACCACTGAACGGCGGTTATTCTGTTCCCGCAATTGACACTGTCGTGGATGCACAGTTATAAAGTTGAGTATTTTTCCAAACTTATCCGATTGATAATAAGGAGAATTATTATTGGATACTAAGAAAGCTGTCATTTTTTCATTTTTCAGGACTAACTTTTCTATTCCATACTGCATGGCAAGGCGGCGTATGCGTACCACCTGAAACAAATCTTTACTCTCCTGCGGTATTTCTCCAAATCTATCCTCCATCCTCTTTTCAAAAGCTTGTAAATCAACTTCATTATCGATGGTATCCAATTCTCTGTAAAGCGACATGCGTTCTGATACATTTTCAATATAATCGGAAGGAAAAAGCAGTTCCAAATCCGTATCGATCTGGCAATCCGTAACATAATGACGGGATGAATTATCCCGTTCAATTTCTTCAGCATATAGATCTGCAAATTCTTCGTCCTTCAGTTCATGTACGGCTTCATTCAGGATACGGTGATAGGTTTCATAGCCCAAATCGGCAATAAACCCGCTCTGTTCAGCGCCCAACAAATTACCGGCACCGCGAATATCCAGGTCTTGCATCGCAATATTAAAGCCGCTTCCCAACTCAGAAAAGGTTTCGATGGCTGATAAACGCCTGCGGGCATCGGATGTCAGCAAACTGATCTCAGGAGTGAGCAGATAACAATAAGCTTTGCGATTACTGCGTCCTACCCTCCCCCTTAGTTGATGCAAATCACTCAAACCAAATCTGTGTGCTGAGTTGATGATGATGGTATTGACATTCGGAATATCTATGCCGGACTCGATGATGGTGGTGGCAATCAATACATCATACTCATATTCAATGAAATCCAGGATAACCTCTTCTAATTTTTTAGGCAACATTTGTCCGTGTCCAACAGCCACTCTCACCCCGGGCACTAACCTTTTAACCAGGGTTTCAATCTGATAAATATTTTGAATACGATTGTTTACGAAGAACACTTGTCCATTTCTGTTCATTTCAAACTGAATGGCTTCCCGAATCACATCTTCATCAAACTCATGTAATTCTGTCTGAACCGGATAACGATTGGGAGGAGGTGTATTGATGATGGATAGATCACGTGCTCCCATCAAAGAAAATTGTAATGTGCGGGGAATAGGCGTGGCAGTCATGGTGATGGTGTCAACATTCACTTTTAATTCTTTCAATCTTTCCTTTGCCGAAACGCCAAAACGCTGTTCTTCATCAATGATCAACAAGCCTAAATCTTTAAACTTCACCGACTTACCAATCAACTTATGAGTTCCGATGATGATATCAATTTCCCCGTTTTCCAAACGTTCCAATACATCTTTGGTCTGATTTGCCGTTCTGGCTCGACTCAAATACTCAATTGTTACCGGAAAATTTTCCAATCTCTCGGAAAAAGTTTTAAAATGTTGCAATGCCAGGATGGTTGTGGGCACAAGTACTGCTGTTTGCTTACCATCCGTAGCCGCTTTAAATGCTGCCCGGACCGCCACCTCCGTTTTCCCAAAACCCACATCTCCGCAAACCAGGCGATCCATAGGCACATTCGACTCCATGTCATTTTTGATATCAGCCGTTGCCTTCACCTGATCGGGCGTATCTTCATAAATGAACGAAGCCTCTAATTCATGTTGCAAATAACTATCGGGGGTAAATTGAAAACCTTGCTCGGATTTACGTTTTGCGTATAATATTATCAACTCGCGGGCTATATCTTTGACCTTGGATTTGGTCCGTTCCTTCAATCTTTCCCAGGCTCCCGAACCCAACTTGTTGATTTTCGGGGCTTCTCCTTCCTTCCCTTTATATTTGGAAATGCGATGTAAGGCATGAATACTCACAAAGATAATATCATCATCGCGGTAAAATAATTTTACCATTTCCTGCATTTTACCATTTACGTCAGTTTTGACCAATCCACCAAAAGTACCTATTCCATGGTCCACATGCACCACATAATCACCTATCTGAAACTGATTCAGCTCTTTCAAGGTCATCACCACTTTTCCTTGCCGCGTTTTGTCGGTCCGTAAACGGTATTTATGAAAACGTTCAAAAATCTGGTGGTCAGTATAGCAATAAAACTTCATGTCGTGGTCGACAAATCCCAGATGCAAAGTATATTGCACGGGTTGAAACTCAATATTATCGCCCCTGTCCTTAAAAATTGAAGCTATCCTGTCAGTTTGCTTCACGCTGTCGCTCATGATGAACAAGCGATAGTTATCAGCCATTCCTTTTTGAAGGTTATCAGCAATCAAATCGAAATTTTTATGAAAAACAGGCTGGGGAGAAGTGCTAAAGCCAATCCTTGTTTCGGGCTTAAAGTAAGTTCTTTCTCCAATTTCTATGGTTCGGAACTGTTGAATTTGTTCAATGAATGTATCTCCCGTAATACGGAAAGCATGCAAATTGGGAATACTAACGTCCCCTTCATTGGCTTTTGTCAAATTTTCATCATACAATTGATTGATTTTATCTTTGATATAAATGGCATCAAAAAGGACGACGAGGGTTGTCGGTTTTATAAATTCAAAAAAGGAAATTTGAGGAGTAGAAGTATCTTTATTTAAGTCGGGAATAATTTCCACCTGTTCAATTATTTCCTTAGAAAGCTGTGTTTCAATATCAAAAATACGTATCGAGTCGATAGTGTCACCAAAAAAGTCAAAGCGATAAGGCAATTCATAAGCAAAAGAAAAAATATCCACTATGCCGCCTCTGATAGAAAACTGTCCGGGTTCATACACAAAATCAACCTGTTGAAAGCCGTACTCAAACAACATTTCAGATAAAAAATCTATACTGACCGATTCTCCTTTGACTAATTTCAGCATACGAGTTTTCATCCCATGCACGGAAATCACTTTTTGAAACAAAGCTTCGGGATATGTAACTATGATAACAGGTAGCGTGTGATTGGCTAATTTATTGAGGATCTCAGTGCGTAAAATCTCATTAGAAGCATCTAATCTTGAAAGTTTTAAAGATCTCTTATAAGAAGAAGGAAAGAAATAAACTTCTTGCTCGCTGAGACAATTTTTGATGTCATTATACAGATAGGCAGCCTCATCCGCATCCTCAGCAATCAGTAAAAAAGGCAAAGCATTTGAATTTTTATAAAGGGCAGCCAGACACAGGGACAAAGCAGAGCCGTTCAAACCGGAAACCTGCAGGTTTTGTTTGTCCGACTTCGTCCAATCTACCCAGGCACCAATTTGCGGGTGTTGACTGTATACATCTAAAAAATCTCGGAGAATCAAAGTTTTATGGCGAATTTTTTTAACCTGGCATCTAACATATGCTCCGGAATAACTTTCTTAACACTTTCTGCAACTGCATTCATCATACCTTCCCGCACATAATCATGCCTTACAACCAGGGATATTTCACGAATAGCTTCCGGCTCAACCAAATCTCTCAAGTTTGCTTTCTGCTTCTCTGACAGCAAATCAACATGCAATTCGGGAATAATGGTATATCCACCATTTACATCCACAATTTTCACTAAAGTATCAATACTTCCGGCTTCATATACAGAGGATTGATGCACCTGATGATTACAGAAATTAAAAACCTGGTTGCGTAAACAATGTCCTTCTTCCAAAACCCAAAGATTTTCCAGGGGCATCTCCTGACTGGGAATTACACTTTCTTGATACACAGGCTCATCGGGCGAAACATAAGCCACAAACTTTTCATAATAAAGCGGTACTTCCAGGATGTCCGGATTATTCAGGGGTGTTGAAAGGATTGCCATATCAATTTCAGCCTGATGAAATTTATGAATAATTTCGTCTGTATGTAATTCAGTCACTTTAAGCAAAATATCAGGATAATCAACTTTGATGGCAGCCAACAGTTTGGGTAATAAATACGGCGCCACCGTAGGTATAATCGCCATATTCAAATTACCGGTATAAGCACTTTTCAGTGATTTGACGTTTTCTTTCAATTGATTAGCGTGATAAAGCACAACTTGCGCTTGTTTTATGATTTGCACACCAGCCTTGGTGGGCACCAAGGGTTGCACGGAGCGATCAAAAATTCTGCAATCCAACTCTTCTTCTAACTTTTGTATCATAGCGCTCAAGGTGGGTTGTGTTATTCCACACATTTCAGCGGCGCGAACGAAATGGCGCGTTTTATCCAAAGCAATGATATATTCAAGCTGTTGTAAAGTCATTTTGAAAAATTTTTATATAAATGTGGCTATCAGAAATTTCTCTTTTCCAATATATTGACGATGCCCCTCCCTCCTACCATCAAAAGGTCCCGTTGACTATGAATGCTTAGAAGTGAGCTTAAATTACTTTTCTTTGTCATTATGATTTATTTCCATCATATTTTCATAAAAAAAACAGTGGCAAGACGCTTCATCACCTGCAACTTATTGCTTCAAAAAATCGATGGAAATAGAATTTACGCAGTGTCTGGTATTCTTTTCCGTATAACCTTCTCCAAGAAACACATGACCAAGGTGTCCGCCACAACGGGCACAAACAATTTCTGTTCTTCTCCCGTCAGCATCCGGCTGGCGCTTAACAGCACCGGGTATTTCATCATCGAAAGAGGGCCAGCCGCAATGGGATTCGAACTTATCTTCAGATCGATAAAGCAGTGCATTACATTGGCGACAAGTATAAACTCCGTCTTCATGGTGGTTCAGAAATTTACCCGTAAATGGTTTTTCAGTCCCTTTATGAATAATGACAGCTTCTTCTTCCGGTGTTAATGGATTATATTTCATACGTTTAAATATTATTTTTTAGTTGTCGTATGGAACTCTCGATGAACTAATTTAATCATTTAAAAAAATTAGTTGTTTTAATTGATAAAATTAGTTCATGTTCGTTTCATAATGAAATAGTATGTAATAGTAAACAGTAAAAATCGATGATAAATCAAACCAAACTATCTCAATCTATTCAAGGATCGGATCAAAGCTTCATCTCTGCCAATAGCCCTGATGGCCAGAATATTTAAGATGATGCAAACCAAGGGGAAAGCTGAAGGCATCTCCACGAAAAACTTAGCAGACAATGATTTTCCATATTGCCACAAATAGATGAATAACATACCGTAGTAACCTGCCATCAAAACAATATTGAAAGCTATCAAACGTATTTGCAAAAATCTTTTCTTAAACAGAAAAATAGTTATCAATGCAAGTAAGGGTATCATAACCATGAGTGCCGTAAGCATCCAAACATTGGCCACAAGGGTATTTCCCGATGCGCTCAATTCAAACAATCCTTTGTAGTTCATTTCGTAAATTATTCCATCTTGTACGTTTTGCAAGCCTGCAATTGGAAAAAAGAACATCAAAGAGATCAATATAACAGTCAACAATAAATATATGGTTTGTATTCTTTGTAACATCCTATTCAGATTAAAAAATAATTACTTATCAGAATGGTGCTTTTTCCATTCCCGATCTCTTACCTCGTAAATACGCTCAATAATATCGACTACTTTCAATCCTTCCAAAAGATTGGTGTTGATATCGCCCTTACCCAAAAGTTTTTCAACTACGTTTTCTATTACATAGTGATGATTTTGTGCAGAACCCTTATACTTACCATAATCATTGGGTGGATTGGATGGCGCCAACACTGGCATCTCGTAATCTTTAATATGACAATACACTACATCATTCATATATTGTCCGGCAACCTTCACAGTGCCATTTTCTCCAATAATAGTAATGGCACTTTCGAAATTTTTATCCCATACTGATGTAGAATAATTCAGGCATCCGATACCTTTTCCGTTAACAAAATTGAACGTAACAATGCCACTGTCTTCAAAGTCAGTTAAATGACTGTGATTGAAATCGGCAAAAGTTCCGGATATATTGGTGATATCACCAAACAGCCAATACAAGATATCGATAAAGTGAGAAAACTGGGTAAACAATGTACCACCATCCAGTTCAGCTGTACCATGCCAACTTCCCTTTTTATAGTAATGCTCATCACGGTTCCAGTAGCAATCTAATTTTACCATATAGATATTGCCTAAAACCTTATTATCAACAATTTCTTTCAACCACAAAGAAGGTGGAGAATATCTGTTTTGCATGACACTGAACACATGTCGCGACATTTTTAATGATTTAAATAAAATCCTTTCGGCATCACTCCTGGTGAGGGCAATGGGTTTCTCAAGCACCACATGCTTCTTGGCTTCCAAGACTTTAATGGCATAATCTGCGTGAAATCCATTGGGCGTACAAATATTAATCACATCAATGTCTAAATTCGCTCCTAACAATTCATCGAAAGATGAAAAAAACTGTTCTTTAATATCTTCCAGGCCCAATTCTTCCCGGGACAACACATCACACACGGCAACAAGTTCGGTTTTAGGATTTCTCCTGATCATTTCTGCGTGACGCTTACCTATATGTCCTTGACCTATAACTGCAAATTTTATCATTTTGTACTTGATGATTGATTATGTGTAACATATTATTTTAAATTTTCCTGACTGCTTCGTTTTCGAGCACGTATTGTTGTCTTGTTTCGGGACAAACAGCCAAACCTTGCTTATCAAATTGCAAACGATGTCCATTTTCACTAACCCATCCGATTTGTCGTGCAGGATTTCCTGCTACAAGTGCAAAGTCTTTAACCGGCTTGGTAACAACTGCCCCCGCTCCTATCATGGCATATCTTCCAATTTCATTTCCACAAACAATGGTAGCATTCGCACCTATGCTCGCACCTTTTCGGACAAAAGTAGACTGATAGGCATCCCGCCTATTTACATGACTACGTGGATTGATGACATTGGTAAACACCATGGACGGTCCTAAAAAAACATCATCCTCACAGATCACACCGGTATATACCGAAACATTATTTTGAATTTTTACGTTTTTCCCCAATTGAACCTTGGGTGAAATAACCACATTCTGACCAATATTGCAGTGCTCACCAATCACACAATCAGGCATTATGTGTGAAAAATGCCAAATCTTAGTACCCGAACCTATGGTACATCCGGGATCAATTACAGCGGTTTCATGAGCAAAATAATCCATCATAAAAATTCAACGACGCTATTAATAATATATTGGGTTTGCTCCTCCGTTAGCTCGGTATGCATGGGCAACGACAGCACAGAAGCAGATAATCGTTCAGCAACAGGAAAAGCACCCTCGTGATACCGCTCACTGCGATAAGCTTTTTGCATGTGCAAAGGTACCGGATAATACACCATGGAAGGAACACCTTTCTTTTTCAGATGCGCTTGTAAGGCGTTCCGGTCAACTCCATTCAACTTTAATGTGTATTGGTGATAAGCATGCGTGGACTGTGGATTTTTTCCGGGAACAATCAATGATCCACATTTTGAAAAAGCAGTATTATAAGCATTTGCCACTTTTTGCCGGGCACGAATATATTCATCCAGATACTTTAATTTCACGTCCAACACGGCAGCCTGAATACTATCTAAACGTGAATTAACTCCCACAAAATCATGATAATACCTTACCACCATCCCATGGTTTGCAATGGCCCGGATCTTAGCAGCCAATTCATCATTATTGGTAAAAATGGCTCCTCCATCACCGTAACAGCCCAGCGTTTTAGAGGGAAAAAAGGAAGTACAACCAACATCTCCCATGCAACCGGAATGTATTTTTCTGCCGCCGGCGAAGGTATATACCGAACCAATCGACTGACAAGCGTCCTCTACAACAAATAAATCATGTGCATGCGCTATTTCCATAATTTGATCCATAGCTGCATTTTGACCGAAAAGATGCACAGGAATAATAGCTTTTGTCTTTGACGTAATGGATCGCTTCAGCGACTCAATGGAAATGTTGAATGTGTCATAATCAACATCCACTAAAACAGGGGTAAGACCCAATAAAGCCACCACCTCGGCTGTAGCAATAAAGGTAAAAGTAGGCGTAATAACCTCATCACCCGGTTTTAAACCAAGTGCCATCAACGAGATCTGCAAAGCATCAGTGCCATTTCCAACAGGAATTACGTGTTTTACACCTAAATAATTTTCCAGGTTTTTTTGGAACTCATCAACCTTACCACCTTTGATAAAGACGGTTGAATCAATTACCTCCTGAATACCGGAATCAATTTGGGTTTTTATTTTCAGGTACTGATTTTTTAAATCAACCATTTGTATTTCCTGCATCATTTTTCTATAAGTAATATTTCAACATCTTCAGGCTGAATTCTGATGTTTGATATATAAGGTTTATTATTAATAATTTTCAATTTACTTCTTTTGCTGTTGATTTGATTGAGGTCATTATAATCCATAACAACCTGAATATCACCAGGGTAAAATTCATTAAAGTGTTTTATACTGATATTAAAAACCGCTTTAACCGTTGTAGGAAACGAGATGAGGGATATGTGCTCCGGATTATTGATAAGCTGAACAGGCAAAGTTGCAGTCTTCTCCGTAAACATGTCTATCAATGCACTCACCACAACTTGATCCACGGAAAACCGGACATCGGGAATAGGCTTTAAACTTACCACCTCGTTTAATGTATCTTGACGGTTCTTTATAACAAAATTTTCGGTAAAAAGTCCGGTTATGGTATCTAAAATCGCCGGAATTCCATAAACTTCAACAGAATCAGGCGTAATTTGGATATCACTGCATAACATATATTGTCCTTCCAGTTCAAGTTTTCCATCGGCATAAACCGGTATTTTTTTCGCATGCATGTTCTGGTAAGCAACTTGGATCATCTCCGGATAAACCGCCAGGACCTTTGTGGAAGACATCAACCTGTGAGATACCACTGACAGCAACTGTAAGCCGGAAAGATTGAAGTTGCCATCTCTGAGATATTCTGGTTGAAAAGTGATCTTAACCGGGATAGATTTCTTTCGTGCATACGTCCAGTAACGCATTCCCAATTCTCTCACTTTTATGCTGAGCTCTGAAGGTAACTCTTCCTCAAAAAATATATTTTTAGGTAAATCGGTGTATTCAAGAGGCACGGTTATGAAAAATTCCCTTTCTTTATTCAGTGCGTTGATAAACCAAAAGGCAGCTGACAACAATAAGAAAAGACTGAAAGTCAGCACGTTTTTAGAAGTAAAAAACGATCTGACTTTCAGAAGGATCTTAATTAGTTTTCGGTTATAATCACCATCCATTACCTAGTACCAACCTGATTGGTTTATTTTTGCTGCTGCTGTACATCCTGCATAGAAAGGAATACAGAAGACTTATCTACCTTGATGCGTACATTTTCAGCAATTTCAATGGTCACTGTTCCATCATCTTTGATGTCACGGATTTTACCATAAATTCCACCGGAAGTAACTACTTTATCACCGGGTTTCATGCTCTCTCTTTGTTTCCTGATCTCTTTCTGACGTTTTTGCTGTGGACGAATCATAAAGAAATAAAACACAGCAAAGATTAAAACCATCATCAAAATCGTTTGCCATCCACCTCCTTTAGGGGGTTCTTGAGCTTGCAATAATACACTTAATACATTCATTACGTTATTCATTTATAATTTTTATTGTGAATTAATTGTGAAATGTAAAACCTTTGATGATAAAAAGAACCATGCCCGTCCGGGTTTTTGTAATTTAAATCACATCGGTTTCATATTGAAATTATTTTAATTTACGGATGCAAATATAGTCTTTTTTATTTTGTAATCACTACTGCTTTGATCAGCTTGTTTTCTTCTTTTAATTTGCGGACAATATTATCCAGCACACCATTGATAAACGTACCACTTTTATCGGTGCTATAAGACTTGGCAATCTCAATATACTCGTTCAGCGTAACATTGATGGGTATGGTTGGAAAATCAATCAACTCAGAAATAGCGACTTCCATGATGAGGATATCCATAAAAGCGATTCTGTCCAGCTCCCAGTTTTGCGTATTCTGATCAATCAATTCGCGGTAAGCACTACCATTTTGGAGCACTCCATGCAATAACTTCTTTGCAAAATTGATATCGTCATCATCTTTAAACATGGGTAAAAGCTCCTGTTTATCACCAGCTTGCAAATTAAAACGTTTGATTGTCTTGATGATAAAGCTAAGCACGATTTCAACATCATCCACCCAAAAAATATTTTGGTCTTCGATCGAATTGTCAAGATTTTCATTAAGCAAAATCACCCTTCTAAACACCTTGCGCCACAGGTCTTTATCTGACTGATAATCACAATTTTCAGAATCCATATATTCTTGAAAAAAATCACACGCAAGTATTTCTTCATACAACTCTTTGATAATTTCCGGATGATTTGCCCATGACAATTTACGTTGGGTTAAGTATTCCGTGAACTGCTTATTGGTTCTGAGTTGAGCAACAAATTTATTATCAATGAATCGTGTATTGGGGTTGAGTTCTTCAGGGGTAGGACGAAGTTTGTTTTTTCCGTATTCAATACGAGAATCAGCATAATCAGTTATCAAAACAGCGAGATTTAACAGGTGATAATAAAGATCATAAGTCTTTTCGATGCTATGAAATAATTCCTTTTCAACCATAAGAGCTGTCTTTTTTTCGCCCTTATAAAACGCATATAAGATTTGAATAATCTTGATCCGCAATAAAATCCTGTTTATCATAAAACAATGTGAACGTTTTCAAATTTCGGACAAAGATACTGATTTTTAAATAAAAAGATGGACATTTGCTTGTTAAATCCAAAAAAATATTAGAAATTTGACATCCAAAGGTCAAAAAAATTAACTTTCAGGTTAATACCTTGATAATAAATTATTTAGAAAGTATTCGTTATGGAAGAAGAGAAAAGAAAAATTGTATTGGAGAAAAGAGACGATGGAATAGTTTATTCTAAATCTATTAAAGCCGGAAAAAGAATCTATTATTTAGATGTAAAGAGGAGTAGGAACAACGATTTATTTTTGTCAATAACAGAAAGCAAAAAGAAAGTTTACGGAACCGACCAGGATATACAAGTTAGATACGAGAAACATAAGATATTTCTTTACAAAGAGGACTTTGATAAATTTCTTGAAGGTTTAAATGATGTCATCGGATTTATAGAAAACACACAAGAAAACGCGGAACCAGGTTCATCCCCGAAAAAAGAAGAGCCAATAGTTGCAGAAGAATCAAAATCTTCAGAAAAGGCAGAATCACAACCTTCTGCTGAAAAAGAAGAAACGGAATCTACTGACACAGAAGCCGAAAAAGAAGAAGAGGCTGAAGAGAAAAAAGGCTTTTTCGATAAATTTAAGTTTTAAAGCAGGATTATCAATTTTTTGAAACATAAACTTGTCCAAGTTCGTATTTCACAATTTGGACGGTTGAACCTTTTGCTATAAACACACCTCCTTCAGAAACTGCGTCGTAGGACATTCCATCTACCATGATTTTACCTGATGGTCGCAAATCTGTTCCGGCTACAGCTTGTTGCCCCACCAAACTTTTACTTTCCATGGGAACTCCTATATAACCCTGTTCATTTTCAAGATTCGTATTCAATGCGATGTTGTGCAGAACACCTTTTTTGCCGATCCTGTTGCTTAGGAAAAGCACCAGTACAAACCCTAAGCTGATACCGCCTATGACGGTGAAAAGTGCTTTACCGAGTGCGCCGGTTTCTACAGGTTCAAAATCAAAGTTGACATTGTTCACCAGACTTAAAGTCAAACCTGCAACGATGAAGATGATCCCCAAAATTCCGGTTATACCAAATCCCGGAATGGCAAAAATCTCCACAGCTAATAAAATCAATCCTATGACAAAAACCAGGATTTCCCAGTTGGCAGCCAGACCTTCTATGTACAAAGGTGCGAAATATAACAATGCGGCCGTAACGGCAACAATAGAAGGAAAACCTATTCCCGGAGTTTGTAATTCAAAATAAATCCCTCCGATAATTAACATGATCAAAATGCCCTGAAATATGGAGCTCATTAAAAATCCCTTGATATTATCCATTGCAGAAGGTCGAAAGCTGATGACTTTATAATCGGTAATTTTCAAATACTCACTGATTACTTCATCAATATCTTTGGCAATACCTTCACAGTAACCATATTGCTCGGCTTCTATGGCAGTAAACGTCAAAGTTTTACCGGAATCCACCAAATTGGGTATAACCGTTCCCTGATCAACCATAGCCTCTGCAATCTTTGGGTCGCGCTTCCATTGATAGGTCGTATCCCTGCCGTGCACTATGGTATCCTTGCCATGTGCTTCAGCCGTAGCACGCATCGTGGCACGCATGTACGACTGGTATTTATCCGGCATAGCCTCACCCATCTGACTGACAACAGTTGCTGCCCCTATAGTAGAACCGGGACGCATAAAAATTTTATCACAAGCAATAGCGATCAATGCACCGGCAGAAGCTGCATTGTTATCGATAAACACGTATACCGGTAAATCGGCATTCAATATTTTGGTCCGAATGGAATCTGCATACAAAACCTCTCCTCCATAAGTATTCATATGGATTAAAATGGCATCAGCCTGTTTTTCTGCAGCCTCTTCAAAACCCTTTTGAGTATAGATCCAGGTGGTACTACCAATATCTTTCTTGATGTCGATCTTGTAAAAAGTGGTCGAACCGGTCAGTGTCCCCAAGGCAGACAGAGCAGCAAAGACAAGACATACAGTCAATAATTTTGTGCGCATAGTTTTAAAAAATTTTCTTCAAATATACTACAAATTCAAAAATAATTGTTTAAATTTGTGGCTAGGGTATTAAATAATCAGGAAAGATTCACTGTTCGTATTTTTTCTTTCCGGCTCGCAAGCACTTTCGGAAACAATTAAAAGATCATCGTTGTTTTGTCAATAATTTGATAACAATGGGAGCCGTGGAATTGTTCTTCGGCTCCTTTAATATAAGCTCATGAATGAAGGAATTATCATACTCGGAAGCAATCAGAATCCTGAAGAGAACCTCGAGAAAGCCATAGAAAGAATCAATGAGAAATATGAAGTCATTGACAAGAGCAAAGTGTTGATTACCCTCCCCCGAACAAAAAAATACAAAAATCACTTTTTAAATCAGGCAATCAAGATTTTATCTGACGAATATTACGAGGATTCTGTAAGATTTTTCAAACAAATAGAATCGGAATTGGGGCGTACCCCGGAGAGCAAGGAACAAGGTTTAATGCCCATCGATATAGATTTTGTTTTTTGGAATGGAGAAGCGATGCGTGACGATTATGATAAATGGGATTTTGTCAGGATATGTATTGATCAAATCAAAGATAAACCTTCTATCAGTCTGCTTTAGTTATTTATTTTGAAGATACTTTCTCAAAACCAACTCCGCCTCCTTTTTTGCTTTTTCTAAATCATCATTGATAATTGTCACATCAAAATGGGGTGCAAATGAAAGCTCGTAAGTAGCCTTTTCGATGCGCAGGTTGATCATTTCAGCTGAATCAGTACCTCTTTTAATCAATCGGTTACGTAATTCATCTATGCTTGGAGGCGCGATAAATACCAGCAACGCCCGATCACCATACTTCTTTTTGATGTTCAATCCTCCCACCACATCCACATCGAAAACAATGTGTTTGCCTTTCTTGCTGATGCGTTCAATTTCACTTGTCAAGGTACCGTAATACGTGTCCTTATATACTTCCTCATACTCAACAAATTCATCAGCAGCTATCTTTTTTCGAAATTCTTCCGGAGTGAGGAAATAGTATTCTACTCCATCTTTTTCTTGACCGCGTGGGGCACGGCTTGTAGCTGATATTGAAAACTCGATATCAAGACCGACCTGTAAAAGATGATTGACAATCGTACTTTTACCGGAGCCGGAAGGCGCTGAAAAGATGATGAGTTTAGACATATTTTTAAAAAAAAATCAGCACTCCTGTAAGCCGGGTTCTGTGCCTTGCAAGCAAGGTGTTTGTCATTTATCTGGGACAGTTGTCACCAACTGCCTCGTGCAATCTACCCCCCGACATCGGACGAGCAGCCCTGATTGCGCCGGTGTACATGATCTTGCAACCCATAGGATGTACGGCTACCCATGTTGCCATAAGTACCGGTAAGCTCTTACCTCACCTTTTCACCCTTACTTCAGCGAGCTGAAGCGGTAATTTTCTGTTACATTACCCTACCCTCGCGGATAGCTTCCCGTTAGGAAGTATGGCGCTCTGTGTTGCCCGGACTTTCCTCTTCACACAAGGTAAAGCGACAAACCGGAGTACTGAAAATAAAGCGCGAAGATACGCTTTTTTATTGAAGATATAAAGGATTATTTCAATTAAAATTTAATCCCATCAAGCATTTCCATATACTTGTCAACTTGGTAATATCTAATTTTTAAAAAAGCGTATCTACACCTAAATTTTAAATAATTAAAACAAACTATAGGCAACAGTCAAGCCGGCCATTACAATGGATACCATGCTCATCAGTTTAATCAGGATATTCAAAGACGGTCCGGAAGTATCTTTAAACGGATCACCTACAGTATCACCCACAACGGTAGCTTTGTGGCATTCTGAACCTTTTCCGCCGAAGTTACCTTCTTCTATATACTTTTTGGCATTATCCCAGGCACCACCGGAATTAGCCATAAAGATGGCGAGTACAAAGCCTGAGCTTAATCCACCAATTAATAAGCCCATCACACCGGCTACGCCGAATATAACACCAATCAAAATCGGAACGATAATAGCTAACAAGGAAGGAAATAACATTTCCCTTTGTGCGCCTTTGGTAGAAATCTCTACACAACGTGCATAATCGGGTTCAGCTTTACCTTCCATGATGCCTTTGATTTCGCGGAATTGGCGACGTACCTCTTCAACCATGTTTTGGGCAGCGCGACCAACTGCATTCATGGTCAGGCCACAGAACAAGAACGCCATTACAGCACCGACAAACACGCCAACCAACACAATCGGATTCATTAGATTCACATTATAGAAATCCATAAAGTCACCAAAAGAAGCAAGTTTAATCGCTTCCGCATCCATCATCTTGCTTCCGACTGCCACCAAACCATCAGAAGCAGCATCAGCAATACGCACCAAAGCAATTTTAATTTCTTCAATATAAGATGCCAATAATGCCAGGGCAGTCAAAGCAGCAGAGCCAATGGCGAAACCTTTACCGGTGGCAGCAGTGGTGTTACCCAAAGCATCCAAAGCATCTGTGCGCTTGCGCACTTCCGGATCCAAGCCACTCATTTCAGCGTTTCCACCCGCATTGTCGGCAATCGGTCCATAAGCGTCCGTAGCCAACGTAATACCTAAGGTTGAAAGCATACCAACGGCAGCAATACCGATTCCGTATAGACCCAAACCTAAATTCTGAGCTGAGAGAAGATTGGCCATATCAAACTGGATGGCAGACAGATAAGCTAAAACAATTGCAAAACAAATGGTTACCACGGGAACAGCAGTTGAAATCATACCCAGGCCCAAGCCTGAAATAATCACCGTAGCCGGACCGGTTTGCGAACTTGCAGCCACTCTTTTGGTAGGTTTATAACTTTGAGAAGTATAGTATTCAGTGGATTGTCCAATGATGATACCGGCAAACAAACCAACAATTACTGAAAACGATATTCCAATCCAATTGTCAATTTTCAAAAAATACAGGATTACAAAAGTTGCAACAGCAATCAGGAAAGCACTGGTATTCACACCACGCCCCAACGCTCCCAATAATTGTTTCATTCCTGCACCTTCTTTGGTTCTCACCATAAAAATACCGATGATGGACAAAACAACTCCCGCAGCAGCAATCAACATGGGAGCTAAAACAGCTTTTAATTGCATGGCAGGAGTCGTCATCATAAACGCAGAAGCACCCAAGGCGGCAGTTGCCAGAATGGAACCTGCATAAGATTCATATAAGTCGGCACCCATACCTGCCACATCACCTACGTTATCACCCACATTATCGGCAATGGTAGCCGGATTGCGCGGGTCATCTTCGGGGATACCTGCTTCAACCTTACCCACTAAGTCGGCACCCACATCGGCTGCTTTTGTATAAATACCACCACCCACACGAGCAAACAAAGCCTGCGTAGATGCACCCATACCGAAAGTAAGCATGGTAGTAGTGATATAAATCATTTTATGGGTAGCATCTGCATCTTCAACAAAGTGGTCCAAAATCAGATACCAAACTGCAATATCTAACAACACCAGACCCACAACGGTCAATCCCATTACTGCTCCCGAACGAAAAGCCACTCTCAAACCACTGTTGAGAGAATTTTTAGCCGCATTGGCAGTACGTGCAGAGGCATAAGTTGCTGTCTTCATACCAAAGAAACCCGCCAGGCCCGAGAAAAATCCACCGGTTATGAAAGCAAAAGGCACCCAACTGTTTTGCAAATCGAAAAAAGCCATTACAGCAAAAATCAATGCCAACACAACAAACACAATGGCAACCACCTTGTATTGCTGTTTCAAATAAGCCATGGCTCCTTTGCGCACGTGCAAAGCGATTTTCTTCATGGTATCCGTTCCTTCACTTTCCTTCATCATTTGTCGGAAGAAATAATACGCAAAGCCCAATGCTACAATGGAGGCAAGAAGCACTAAATAGATCAAATTTTTTTCCATGTTTTTTAAAATAAAATTAAATGTAATATGATATAGTTTGAAAAGTTCATTATGTTCTTAAAACAAATTCTTATTCCATCAACTCACTCATCTACAAGTCCTTCCTCCGTGAGATCTGATGGGTTATTCAATAACTTAATATATTCCCTCAAAATTGACAAACTATACGCTCCTGCATGCTTATTGACAAATCCCATGATGGTATTCCTGCCTTCTTCATCAGCAGTATCTGAAATGACACGCACCACAGTCAGGGGAACACCAAAATCATCGCAAACCTGTGCCACTGCAGCACCTTCCATTTCAGCACAAACCACTGAAGGTAAATTACGCAAGAGCGCGTTTTTCATCTCTGTCGTAGCAATAAACAAATCCCCACTTGCGATATCGCCTACTATCAACTTAGGATTGGCTATATTATTCTCTAATAATTTGTTCCTAAATGCTTTATCTTCTTTCAAAAACTTATGCACGGCTTCCGTCATCATCACTTGATCCTGATGATGAATTTCGAAAGATGTTTTGCCGGTCAACGGAATTTCAAATCGACGCATCAGCGGGCGAGCATCCATATCATGCTGAAACAAGCGTTGTGCAATAACGACATCTCCAACATTTACATCAGGTGCTATACCTCCTGCAACTCCGGTAAACACCATTCTATCAACCTGAAATTCGGTTATCAAACTTACGGCAGTCGTTGCTGCAGCTACTTTTCCCCACCGGGAAAACACGGCTACCACCTCCTGGTCATACAGCATACCTTTGTAAAACACCCTGCTACCATGTTCGATGATTTCTTTATCCTGAATAACGGCAATAAGCAAATCCATTTCTTCCGGCATAGCGCCCATAATTCCCAATCTCATTTTGTCTGCATTTTTATAATACGCTGATACAACGTAGGATGAGAATAATTAAAAAACACATACAAAGGATGTGGCATCAAATTGCTGAGAGATTGTGAAGACAATTTCTTCAAGCCACTAATGAGCTGTTCGCCATATCCATATTGCTGAGCAAAAGCATCTGCTTCATACTCATGCTTGCGTGACAAGACATTCCCAAAAACACCTAACAATAGAGAAATAGGAGTATATAGAGTAAAAAATGCAATGGCATTCAGATGGAAAACTGCTTTTGTACCACCCAATGCCTGCGCCAACACATCGCTACCCAACATCCAACCCAACAGAAAAAACAATAATAAAGAAGATGGAATAGAATACAACATTCCCTTGAGCACATGTTTGTGTTTGTAATGACCAATTTCGTGTGCCAATACGGCTACTATCTCGTCTGTATCCATCTGCTCAGTCAGGGTGTCATAAAGCACTATCCTTTTCTTCGGACCAAGGCCCGTAAAATAGGCATTGGCTTTGGTCGACCGCTTAGAGCCGTCAATCATGTAAATATTCTTCAACTGAAATCCGGATTTGTTGGCAAATGCTTCAATAGCTGTGCGCAACTCACCCTCCTCAAGCGGAGTTTGTTTGTTAAACAATGGTACAATCAGTTCAGAATAAAACATGTTCATAAATAAACTGAAGACTGTTACAACTCCGAAAGCCAGCAACCAAAAATATTCTGGTGTCAAGTTGTATATCCAAATAATTGCAGTCAAAATCAATCCGCCGAGCACAATGCTCAGGCCCCATGATTTGAGTTTATCCGCAATGAACAAGGAAGGAGTCTGCTTGTTGAATCCGAATTTTTCTTCAATGACAAAGGTGGCATACCACTGAAAAGGAATGGTGATGATATCACTAACTATGAAAAGAACACCGAAAAACAACAAGGATTGAAGAATGCTGTGATCTGTCCAGTTTTGCACAATGCCATCGAACCATCCGAAACCTCCACATGCATACATTACAACAATAACAACGAAGCTAAAGGATGCAGTCAACATACCAAAGCGGGTATTCGTCCTGAAATAATCCTGCTGCCGGGCATATTTTTCCGCATCATAAATATCTGCTAATACGGCCGGTAATTTCGACTTAGAGTGTTTGATGTTGAGATAACTGAGCCAACGCCCCAGACCGAATTCAATCAGTAAAATCAATAGAATAATAAGGAGTAGAATGTGTCCCATTCAAAATTATTTGGAGGTATTCCGATTTTAAATTATGCTGTTTGCAAAAATATATAAAATGTGTAAATTGATGAAATTATTGGATGATTTATCTTTAAAAAAGTACCTTTGTGCTATTCATTCGAAATAAATATATGAATTTTTATACACGCATTCTGAGTTACTTATTCGTTCTCTTAACTTTCTTTTCTTGTCAACCTGAGCAAAACAACACGATCAGCATAGGAATATTGGACGGACCCACTGCTGTAAGTTTTATTCAAATGATTGAGAACCCTCCCGTTATTCACGGAAAGCAAGTTAGGTTTGTCATCAAAAATGAGCCTTTGCAAATTCAAGCTTTGATGATACAAAATAAGCTCGACTTTGCTGTGTTACCCACGGTAATGGCTGCTAATTTATACAATAAGGGTATCAATTACAGACTTTTGGCAATTCCGATTTGGGGCAGCTTGTACTTGATTTCGAACGACCCGAAAATTGATAAGTTGGAGCAAATTTCAGGACAGAAAATTTATATATTCGGACAAGGTGCTACGGCAGATGTGCTGATGCAACACTTTTTGAAAACACATCTTCTAGAAGATGTGCATCTTGATTATTCTTACAACTCAAACATGGAGTTGGCAAACGCATTATTACAACATAAAATCAATATTGCCGTGATTTCAGAGCCTTTGGTTAGCATGTTAAAAAATCAACAATCCGACATACAAATCATCTCAAACCTTGACATCGAACGGATAACCCTGAAAGAGCAAAAACCCATATTCGCACAAACAAGTTTCCTTGTAAACAACAAGATGACAGAGCATTACACAAACATCATCCGTGAAGTATGTCAGGCTTATGCTTCAAGCTGTGCATTTACTTATCAACATCCGGAATCAGCAGGTGAATTGTTGGTAAAGCACGGTTTTTATCCTTCTTCAGACTTGGCCGTTCAATCCATCCCCTTATGTAATATTCAATTTGAATATGCCCAAACAATCAAAGAAGAAATCCAACAATATTTAAGTATATTTTATACCTTTGACCCTAAAAGTATAGGCGGGAAAATACCTGATGACGATTTCATTTTTGAAGTCTTTGAAGCCACTACGCAACCATAAAAATGAATCAGAGCAACCCCATAAAAAGATTAAAACCTACAGCTACATTTTACAGCATAGCCCTGCTCATTATTCTGTGGCAGGGACTGGCCATGTTGGTGAATTATCCTGATTTATTCCCGTCTGTTACCGATTTGTTGGCAACATTGGCGGAAATGCTTGGTACTAAAGCCTTTTACGTGGCTTTGTGGCATACGTTATACAGGGGGTTGTTTGGATTTCTTATCGCCTTTATATTAGCAATAGGTCTGTCTGCCATCGCCCTCAACAGCCAATTCATCAAGGTCTTTATACATCCCTGGATAGTTATCATGCGCTCTATCCCCGTGATTGCCATTGTATTGATAGCTCTTCTATGGTTATCACCTCCGGGACTGCCCATATTCATTTCCTTCTTCACGATGTTTCCTATCTTATATCAAAACTTTTTATCAGGATTGGAACAGACAGACCGAAAATTGGTGGAAATGGCTAAAGTCATCAAGAAAAACAGCTTACAAAGATTGCTCTATCTTTATATGCCTTCAGCCCATGCTTATGCCTTTTCGGGCATGGCTACTGCCATGGGCTTCGGTTGGCGTTCGGTCATCATCGGGGAAGTCTTATCCGGTCCCGTACACGGCATCGGAACCGGAATGAAAAAAGCACAAGCTTTTATCGATATGAAAGAATTATTGGCCTGGACAGTCATAGCTGTGCTGATCAGTTTTATCTTCGATTACGCACTTAAATTAATAGCAGCAAAACCTGTAAAATTCAAGCTCAGCGAAGTATCACAAAGCAAAAAGACAAACACAATAAGCACTGATATAAAAGAACTTACACTTATATCATTAAATAAAAAGTTTAACTCCAAACAGGTCATCCAAAACTTATCCATGCAGCTTTCTAATCAGACCGTCAATCTGATACAAACAGCTTCCGGATCGGGAAAAACGACCTTGATGAATTTGATTGCAGGGATACTAAAAGCAGACAGCGGACAGATGATTTTCAATCCTGAACAGCATGTAATTTCTTTTTCTTATCAAGATATTCGATTGGTTCCCTGGTTCACCATGGAGCAAAATATAGCTTTTGCCCTACCCTCTTTTCCCAAGATCACTCAAGATGATTTACAAAAAATCAACACCTTGATACATCAAATGGAGTTGGACGAACACAAAGGAAAATTGCCGGACGAGTTGAGTGGTGGTGAACAACAAAGGGTCAATTTAGCCAGGGCGTTACTGCTTCCCTGTCATATCTTATTATTGGATGAACCGCTGAACGGCATTGAGGATTCACTAAAAAAACGACTGATAAAATTCATAGAAGATTGGACAGCATCTTATAAACCACTAATTTTGTGGGCAACTCATCTGGAGGTAGCGACGTATTTGAAGGGGGATGTGAGCAAGGTGCGGGGTCCGAGTTCCGAGGTGCGGGGTAACGGGGTTCGAGTTCCGAGGTAGCGGGTTCCGGGTTTACGGGGTGTGAGTTCACGCGCGGGTTCATTTACTTTCGGTAGCGCGATCGACCTTGACCGATGAGCCGAAAAATAAGTGAGAAAAGCGTTAAAAATCGTCCTTGTTTGAGAAACTATCTTAAAATAAATATTCAACTAAAAAAGCAACAAGGTGTTTTAGAAGTGTCTAAATGCAAGGCACTGAGATTGAGGGCAAAGGAGCATACTGAAGTATGTGACTGAGCCCGAATATCGAAAGTAACACAGCAGTTGGGCATTTATAAAACACCGCCAATGAAGAAGTTTAAAACAACAATAACATACAATAAAAAAATGTTGTACAAAGTACAAAAATTTATTACAGAAAACAGCTTACTGGATTCGGCAAACGGACCGGTCGTGGTGGGTGTTAGTGGCGGCAGGGATTCTGTAGTATTGCTGCATGTGTTGATGAAGTTGGGTTATCAATGTATAGCAGCGCATTGCAATTTTCATTTGCGGGGAGATGAATCAAACAGAGACCAGGAATTTGTACGTCAACTGTGTAAACAACTTGACATAACCTTTTTAACCGTTGATTTTGATACTTTCCAATATGCAGCCGACAACAATATCTCCATTGAAATGGCTGCCCGCGATTTGAGGTATGATTGGTTCGAGACCATCAGAAAAGATTATGGAGCACAAGCGATTGCAACCGGACATCACTTGGATGACAATATTGAAACTGTATTGCTGAATTTAACCCGCGGAACGGGATTAAAGGGTTTGACCGGTATTCCTGTGAGAAACGAAAGAATAGTCCGCCCTCTCTTAAGCTGTACGCATGCAGAAATTGTAGCTTATACTCAAGCCCACAAACTTGAGTATGTAGATGATTCCACCAATCAGACCACAGCTTATATGCGCAATAAAATCCGCCATATCATGCTGCCGGTACTGGAAGAAATCAATCCTTCTTTCCGTAAGACTGCAGCAGAAACCATCACAAACTTAGGAGAAGCCTATAATATCTATCAGCAAGAAATTCAGAAAATTAAAGCTGATATAAGCATTTATTCAGATGCTGCATTACGTATTGATATTCAGAAATTAAACAAATACGAAAATCAAACTACGATTTTGTTTGAGATATTGAAAGACTACGGTTTTAATTCGGATCAGATCAATCAAATTACCCGTGCTTTAGACGGAGAATCGGGAAAAGTATTCTATTCCGGCAGTCACTGTTTGTTGAAAGACCGGGACTATTTGCTTGTACAGCCTGTTATTCTTGAAGATGCTGCCATCAAAAGCAAATTAAAACTCAGTTTTTTTGATAGAACTGATGATTTTATCTTTTCCACAGACAATCAAACGGTACATTTAGATGCGGACAAACTGTCCATGCCGCTGAGTATCAGACCATGGAAGCCCGGTGATTCTTTTTATCCCTTAGGGATGAAAGGCAAAAAAAAGTTGAGCGACTTTTTGATTGACCAAAAAATCAATCTCTTTCAAAAAGAAGACATTCAAGTCGTTACATCTAAGGGAGAAATTGTTTGGATAGTGGAACTCCGCATAGATGACAGGTTTAAAGTAACGGAAAGGACAAAAAGAATTGCAGAGTTAAAAGTTGTTCAGCCTGTTGCTCCTCCATTTGAAGAATGAAACACTTGCTACTCCACATTTTTTCTGACCCTGTTGATGAAATCAATCATACCTTGAGCATCGCGGCTATTTATTAATGTCATCAAATCCTTTAACTCTTTACGGATTTTCTCTACCTGCCCCACTGTATATGGGTTGAAAAGGATTTCCGTGAGCAGATAATCATCTTCCGAGAATAATCCCTTGGCAATATCCATATGTTTTTTGAAGGTAGTTCCGGGCGCATCCTGCTTTTTCATGCAAGCAGCAAATACCAATGTAGATGAAAATGGGATGGACAGTGAATATGCGATGGTTTCATCATGTCCTTCGAAGGTGTATTGGTGTAAATTGAGCTTTAAAGTACCGTAGAAATCCTTGAAAAACGCCTTCCCTAAATGATCCGATTCACTGATGATAATGGCATGGTGCTCGCTCAAATTTCTCAAGTTTGCGAAAGTAGGTCCAAACATTGGGTGGGTAGATACAAAACGGCGACCCGTGCTTTTGTAAAATTCATAAAAACCTGTTTTCACTGATGCAATATCGCTTATAATGCAATTTTCAGGAAGATAAGGCAATACATCTTTGAAAGTTTGGATGGTATATTTTAAAGTGACACAGTTTATAAGCAGTTCAGGAGCAAACGTTCTAATTTCTTCATAATCTGTCAACCTTTGAGTATTAAACACATACCTAAGGCGCTCCTTATTAGAGTCAAAGACTGCCACCTCATGCTGAAAACACAAAGCATCGGCAAGCCAGGTGCCCATCTTACCCACACCGAGTATGCAAATTTTCATTATTTCTCCTCCTTGTCTTTAATTTTTTTATTCATAATGGCACTTTGGCGATTGATAGATTCTTCATGTATCGCCTCGAAAATTTTAATAACGAAATCAGCGTCCAAGCCTCTATTTAGCGCTCTCTCCCTACGATCTTTCATTATTTCATCATAGCGGCGAGCCTGCAAAATTGTAATATTGTTTTCAAACTTATACACTCCAATGGCCTCGGAAATTTTCATACGTTCTTTGAGAGTGTCCAATAAATCATTATCCAGCTTATCTATTTCTTTTCTAAGTTCATCCAAAGTTGCACGCGGCGTATCTCCAATTTTCGGACGACGCAATATCAATCCATCAATGACCTTTTTCAGCTCCTCGGGAGTTATTTGCTGTTGCGCATCGCTCCATGCTTCATCTGGATTACAATGAGCTTCTATGATCAATCCGTCAAAATTCAAGTCCATCGCCTCCTGACTAATTGTAGCAATTAGTGAACGATTACCCCCTATATGGCTCGGATCAGTTATCATGGGAAGCTCGGGGAAACGGCGTCGCAACTCAATTGGAATCTGCCATTGCGGATGATTGCGAAATTCTGTTTTGTCGTAAGTACTAAAGCCTCTGTGAATGGCGGCAATTTGTGTAATACCGGCATTGTTAATTCTCTCAATGGCACCTATCCACAATTCTAAGTCAGGGTTTATAGGATTTTTCACAAACACCGGAATATTCACGCCCTTAAGTGCATTTGCAACTTCCTGAACGGCAAAAGGATTGGCAGAAGTACGAGCACCGATCCACATCATATCCACTCCGTGTTTGATAGCCTCATATACATGATAAGCACTGGCAACCTCCACTCCTACATACATTCCGGTTTCTTCCTTAACTTTTTTAAGCCAAGGGAAACCTACTGAACCAACACCTTCAAAATCACCTGGATGAGTTCGAGGTTTCCATACCCCTGCTCTAAACAATTTAATACCCATTTTCGACAAGAGACGTGCTGTTGACAAAGTCTGCTCTTCAGTCTCGATACTACATGGACCGGCTATTATGATGGGTCGCTTCAAATCAAGACCGGGTAAATTAATCGGATCAATTTTCAAATGTGACATATCTTAATTACTTATTGTTTTATTAACTATTCTATTAACTCTATTCAGTGATTCCGCAAGTATTTTTTTAGTGCTGCACAAAGATACACGTATATATTGTTCTCCACTATCACCAAAAATAAAACCGGGGGTTATAAACACATTTGCTTTTTCTAGAAGCAAATCACTTAGTTCTTGTCCATCCGAATACTCAGATGGTATGCGTCCCCAAACAAACAAACCTACCTGTTTTTTGTTATAGCTACACCCTAATGCATCCATAATTTCAAACACCAATTTTCTTCGTTCTGCATATTCTGCATTTAACTCCTTATACCAGTCGGCACCGGCATCAAGCGCTTTAACGGCTGCTTCTTGCAGAGGTCGATACATACCGGAATCCATATTGCTTTTAACCCTAAGAATATAACTTATAAACTTGCTGTTTGATGCAGCCATGCCTATACGCCATCCGGCCATATTATGCGATTTACTCAACGAGTTCAACTCAATGGCAATATCCTTAGCTCTTTCGACAGATAAAAGACTGCTTGGTTCAGGATTTAGTACAAAGCTATAGGGGTTGTCGTTGCATATTACAATATTGTGTTTCTTACCGAAAGCAATGATTTGCTTCATAACATCCATATCAGCCGCTGCACCGGTCGGCATATGAGGATAGTTTATCCACATAAGCTTCACCTTCGAAAGGTCCTCTTTTTCAATAGCTGACAAGTCGGGCTGCCATCCATTTGATTCATTGAGCGTGTAAGTTCTGGCCTTTGCTCCAACCAGGTTAGTTACTGCCTTATAAGTAGGATAACCCGGATTGGGAATCAACACTTCATCCCCCGGATTTAAAAAAGCCATGGAAATATGCATGATACCTTCCTTCGAACCCATCAGTGTAATTATCTCGGAAGCAGGATCCAATTCAACACCATAGCTGCGCTGATACCAAGAGGCAAAAGCCTGACGCAACGCAGGTATCCCCAAATAACTCTGATAACCATGCACATCTTCTTTAGCGGACACACGGCTAAGGGTTTCAATCACCTCGGGTGCAGGCATTCTGTCGGGACTTCCTATACCTAAGTTAATTACATCCTTCCCTTCCAAACGCATCTGCTCTATCTGCTTTAATTTTACGGAAAAGTAATACTCTTGTACACTATTTACTCTGTCTGCCGGCTTGATCATATACTAAACGGTTTATAAATTTTAAATTTCTGATTGAACTTTTGCTATCGGAGTTCCTCCATTTGTAACGTAAACGGTGTCGGCAGCTTCATATTCACCCAGCTCCAACAGATTTCCCGTAAGTGGACGAATAGCATCCAAAGATTGGTGATAGCGTTGATAATTTTTAAATATTACATCTATATAAAACAGGTATTCCCACTCCCGACCAATTATAGGAAGCGACTGTATTTTAGTCAGATTGATATTATAAAAAGTAAGAATGGTCAAAACTTTGCTTAGACTGCCTTCCTCGTGCGGAAGTGAGAACATCAGTGAAGATTTGTTTAAGCGAGCTTCCGACAGTAATCTGTCGGCTTCTTCCTTATTTCTCTTTCCTATGACCAAAAAACGAGTGAAATTATGCGTGTTGGTTTCTATATCCTTTGCCAGCACTTCCAAACCATAGATTTTAGCTGCATGCGAGGAGGCTATTGCCGCTATCCCTTTTGTCTTATTGTCTGCTATCAGTTTCGCACTTAATGCCGTATCTTCAGATTCTATAAGTTTAATATGAGGATAAGTTCTTAAAAAATCCTCGCACTGTGCCAAAGCCATAGGATGAGAATGTACTTCTTGAATATCCTCTATTTGCTGTCCGGGAAGTGCCATAAGCTGGTGTCTGATCCTGAGCCTTTGCTCACCCAACACCGAAAGACCCGAATCTTTTAACAAGGTGTAGTTGGCAAGAATACTACCCACCAAAGTGTTTTCTATGGCTACCATTCCAAACATATCGGGGTTATCAGCTACTTTTTTAAACAGATCAAAGAAGGTAATGCAAGGTTCCAATTCTACCTCTTTATCACGGAAATACGTACGCGTTGCAATATCGTGGTTGGAACCGGGCCAACCCTGGATGGCTACTTTTACATTTTGCTGATTCATATTTTACTTATTTTGGTTTATAAAATGAAAAAATAAAAAATCCCGCCTCTTAATCAGGGGCGGGATTTTCTCCATTTTGAATATATTAATAATTACTTCAATATAGGTACAAATATAACCCTACCCCTTTTGGCTGAAAAACCAAAAAAGAAATAAAAGAAGTAATTAAAATAAGAATGACTTATCATTTTGTTGTTGTTTATTGAGCGCAAAGGTAATTATAATTTTTACACGTGCAACACTTTTTATCAAAAAATTTACATTTTAGTCCCTATTTTTATTTTTCGGTTCATCAGTCAAGGTCAATTTACACCCTGCAACACTTTAACCTCACACCACGGAACACGGAACTCGCGACCCCGAATATCGAAAGCAACGCAGCAGTTGGGCGCTTATGAGACACCACTCCCCCAGCCCAACAATTCCTTAGCATTTTCAACGGCTGCCACACCGCGTTCTTTACCACTAAGCATGGCAGCTATCTCGTCGATACGCTCCGAGTCAGAAAGTTTAGCAATATAGGTTTCTGTCTGTAGCTTGGTATCTTCTTTATACACCCTGAAATGGGCATCGCCTTTGGCAGCTATTTGTGGCAAATGGGTGATGGTGATGACTTGCATAGAGCGACTCATTTGCAACATGATCTCCCCCATGCGGTGTGCTATTTCCCCGGAAACGCCGGAATCTATTTCGTCAAAAATGATGGTAGGCAAATCTGATTTATTGGCTATCAGCGACTTGATAGTCAACATCAACCTGGAGATTTCCCCACCCGATGCAATCTGTGACACGGGCTGCATGGGACGGTTTTTATTGGCCGAAAAGAGAAAATCAACTGCATCTATGCCGTGTTCAGAATATTGAGGCAATTGCGTTAAACTAACTTCAAATTGGATATTGGGCATGCCCAACTCAGATAATTGTTCAATCATGTGATTTTGAACAAATTCAAGTTGTGATTTACGGCTATCGGTCAATATTTGAGCTTTTTGTTGTACGTCTTCGTGGGCTTCGGCTAATTTCTTTTCCAAATTGCTGATATCTTCATCAAAAGACTCTATATGAAGCAATTCTGCAGCATATGCTTCGCGCTTTTCTATCAATTCTTCCACTGTCCGGACTTTAAATTTTTGCATCAAAGCATATAAGTCATTCAAACGCAATGATACCTGGTCAAGTCTTTCCGGATTGAACTCAAAGTTTTCCTGCAACTGCTCCAATTCCATTTTTAAATCTTTGATATCCACGTAGGCAGAATGGATTCTTTCTGACTTTTCTTTACCTTCAGGGATGTATTTGTCAATTTTGGATAAAGTATCTTCTGCCTCTCTCAACTGGGTCAAAGTACCCTGGTCCTCATCAAAAATCATGGAGATCCGGCTCAATGCTGTTTTGATGGTTTCAATATTACTCAATGTCTCCAATTCTGTTTCCAAGACCTGTAACTCACCGACTTGCAATTTGGCTTCTTCCAATTGATTGTACTGAAATCGGATGAAATCTAATTCGGAAGCAGACTTTTCGGCCTCTTTGCGAAGCTTCTCCAACGCTCTTTCATTGGATTTCCACGTGAAGTAGCTGTCCTTGTACGCCTGAAAAACCTTAGCATTCTGAGCCACCGTATCCAATACTTCCATTTGATAAGACGCATTCGACAACAATAGATTTTCATGTTGGGAATGGATGTCGATCAATTGAGAGCTAAGATCACGCAACACGTTCAAAGATACCGGAGTATCGTTGATGAAAGCCCGGGACTTTCCATTGGAGGTCAATTCGCGACGGATGACGCAATTAGACTGATCATAATCCAACTCATTAGACTCAAAAAAATCGTACAAATGCTTGTAAGTTGAAATGTCAAAAACTGCCTCAACTATACATTTTTCCTCCTGCATTCTGATTGATCTATTATCGGCTCGCTGACCTAAGATCAATGACAAAGCACCTAAAATAATTGACTTCCCTGCACCTGTTTCTCCGGTCATTACAGTCAATCCATTCTGAAAATCAATTTTCAGAGAAGATATCAGCGCATAGTTAGTTATGTCAATTGATTTCAGCATAGAAGATGTGAGGCTTAGGCCGGTCTCATAATAGTTTCAAATTTTTCGGCCTGGGTAGGATTCAAATCTGACAAGATTTCTACAGCATTTCTTTTTTCTTCGTCGGTAGCCCTTCTGAAGATGTTAATCATTTCATCCGTTTTCGTTTCCAAAAAGCTGGATATGGCAATGGCCGATGGTCTGGAGCGGTTTGTTTCTCTTAAAACCGCCAGTCCGGCATTGATCCTGGCACGTGCATTTGCCATATTGATACTCATTTCATCCAATCCAAGCCTATGATATTCATAAATATAATTTCTGAATTTTTTAAAAGCTTCGTCCGTCAGATTATTAATCAAAGCATAACGATTTTTATTGCTCTCAAAGGCTCTCCATCCGGGTAAGTCCATAGATTGAGCCATACTCACAATACGTTCAGCAGCCTGAAAATAAGGTGTTCCACCCAGGCGGGAATAAGAATCCATGTCATAACCGATAATAAGATAGGCATAGTACGAAAGAATGGCTGTGAGATTGGATGTGATTGTATTCTCATTGAATTCAAGAACTTCAAATTCTGTATAGGTAAAAACAAAATCATTATCCCTGAAATTGAACAACACCGTATTGTATGAGGAATTAAAAACAGGTCGCCTCACCTGCACCTGGATCTCTCCTGTGAAAAGATCATCTTCCACCTTAGAAATGATAATATTCATCGTACACTCAATTCTTTCCTGGGGAGCATAAGATAAATCCGTCCACCTTCTGTTGTTTACAAATTCAGAAGCCGATCTTTCAAGTGTGTTGAAAACAGATTTGTTGGAACCCTGGATCATATTCGAGTTGATGGTCAGATTACAATTCAGTTCCTGGGCAATCAGTGAAAAAGTGAAAGCCAAATTTGCAATTAGTAAAAAGCAATATTTCAAGCCGGTTCTGTACATAAATTTTGGTGACAGGTTATTAAAGGACGTATTAAAACAACAAAGTATTAATTTCCTGCACAATATCGTCTGCTACATCCACTTTATCCTTCAGTTCGTATTCCTTTTTCATGCCGGAACGGTGCAAAATGGTAACCTTATTGGTATCTACGACAAAGCCTGAGAAAGGATCTCTCAAGGAATTCAGCACAATGAAGTCAAAATTTTTCCTTTCCATTTTAGAGATAGCGTTTTCCTCTTCATGATTGGTTTCTAATGCAAAGCCGACAAGGAACTGTTCAGGCTTTTTTAACTTTCCTACTTCAGCAGCTATGTCTATGGAGGGTGTCAATTCAAGGAAAATATTTTCTTTCCCGCGTTTCATTTTCTGTTCAGCTCTCACAACGGGAGTAAAATCAGATACGGCTGCACACATGATGGCTCCGTCCACGTGCTCAAAACGACTCATTACAACTTTGTACATATCGGCTGCTGTATCCACATTGATTCTCTCAATGTTTTTATAGGGAGTTTTAAGGTGTACGGGACCACACACCAATATTACATCCGCGCCTCTTCTCGCACAGGTTTCTGCCAATGCAAAACCCATCTTACCTGATGAGTAATTACCAATAAAGCGGACAGGATCAATTTTTTCAAAAGTAGGTCCGGCAGTTATCAGGATTTTCTTACCTAACATATTCTGTGGGACAAAATAATCCTGTATGAAACGGACTATATTTTCCGGTTCCTCCATCCTACCCCTTCCTTCCAGGCCACTTGCCAATTCTCCTGCCACCGGGTCAATAATCAGGTTACCCTGTGCTTTAAGTGTCTCGAGATTCTGCCTGGTGGTCGGATGTGCATACATATGTAAGTCCATTGCCGGAGCGATAAAAACAGGACATTTGGCAGCAAGATAAGTTGCGATAAGCAAATTATCAGCCGTACCTGTAGCCAATTTTCCCAATGTATTGGCTGTAGCCGGAGCAATGAGGAAGGCATCAGCCCATAAGCCCAGATCTACATGACTGTTCCATTGCCCATTCGTTGCGTCAAAAAAATCTGTTACAACAGGATTTTTTGAAAGTGTGGCCAAGGTAAGGGGTGTCACAAATTGATGAGCTGAGGGGGTCATGATGACTTTAACCTCCGCACCGTATTTTACCAACAAACGTACAATTTGTACAGTTTTATAAGCAGCTATTCCGCCGGTTATCCCTACAATTATTTTTTTTTCGTTTAAAATAGATGGCATCTCATTAAGAATTTAAAATGATACAAACACGGTCTACAAAATTAATGATAATTTTCAATCTTTACACCGATATGTAAAAATTGATTGAGACTTCTCTTTGCACAGCGTTTCCCTTAGCAGATAAAAATAACAAAAGTCACACTGTACTTTCATATAAGTAAACCGTGTGACTCATGGTCTTTTAACATTAACATTTATCGAGGTAATGTATAATGCTTTAACTCAACTTATCTTTCAAAGGGTTTCTGTAATAGATTTTATCCTCTATAAATTCCTGTGTGGCAAGCAGTGTCGGTTTTGGAAGTTTTTCAAAATAACGTGAAATTTCTATCTGTTCACGATTTTCAAAAACCTCCTCAATATTATCAGATGATCCACCAAAATCCTGCAATTTTTTTTCAATTTCTGATTTGATTTCAACATTGATTTGATTAGCTCTTTTAGCAATAATCGTTACCATTTCATACACATTACCAACCTCCTCGCTCATAGCATTAATGTCGCGTGAGATAGTGTTTGTCGGAGCATTTAATTTTCTAAAATCCATATATTTAATCTTTTACTGTTCGTCTTGAATCTGCTAATATTTTATCAGCTTCCTTGCGATATTTCCCCTCAGGAAACTCGTTCGTATAATTGTAATATTCATCAATAGTATCTCTGAAACGTTCTATCTTTTTATCTTCAAAGCTTTGTACTGCCTGTTGATATTTAGATTGCAAAATAATATAGGAAAATTCTTCTCTGTACTCGTTAGAAGGATAATTTAGCAAAGCGTTTTGTGCTACAATGACAGCTGACAGATAATTATTCCCTAAATAATTCCCCAGATTATAATACAATTTGGCAGTGAGCAATTCTTTATACGCTAACTTGTTCATCAACTCATCCAGCAGCTTATTCACCTGCGGCACCCTTTCACTTTCAGGATGAAAATCCAAAAACTCCTGAAAAGATCTGATGGCATCATGAGTGGCAGTCTGATCCAATCTCGCATCCGGTGAATCCAAGTAATAACAATAGCCAACCATATACCTGGCTTCAATTATAAACTTCCCTTTAGGATACGTTTTTACATAAGTTTTATAATATTCGCTGGCAGTAAAATAATCTTTTTGTCCCATGTATGAACGGGCAAGATAGTTTAAAACCAACTCAGATCGCTCAGTACCTCGATAATACCTTGCTACCTCATCGAATAAGGTAGTGGCACGCATGAAGTCTTCTTTCTCAAAATACTCAACCGCCTTGTTGTATTTCAATTCCGGATCATTGCTTTTCAATATACTTTGATATTCGCTGCAGGAAACCAACAGTGTCACAACCAACAATATGGACAAGTATTTCTTCATATAAAAATTGGCTGCAAAAATAACAAATAAAAATGGATTGTAAAAATAGGATATGGAAGAAAAAAAATCAATTATCACCTTAGACAATCTCCTCCGTCACCCCCTCCCCAATCGTTATGGCTGCCTTCAGAACCCCATTGGAATAATTGCCATCGGAATAAAAGCCGCCCCGATCGGTTCCGGTTACCTGACCACCGGTATACAGGTTGAATTTGTGACCGGTCACAAGCAGCGGATCAGAGACAAGAAAGACAGATGCTTCCCGCTTAGCCTTCAACAGGGCAACAGATTTACCTGCTTCAGTTTGTAAACTGAATATCTTTCCGGCGGCTTGCTCAGTTCGAAAACTCACATATACTGAGTTTTGTGCAGAACTTGATTGCGGCTTTTCTATGTTTGAACCCAAAGCATACAGTTTCCCGCCATGGATGAAAAAATTGCTGCCGTCCAAAGAGCGAATAGCGGAATCTGCTTCTTTAGGGGAACCCTGAATCACAATAAAACCTCCCTCAATGAACACACTTCCGTTATCTCCATCAATGGCATCTCCCTTTTCTGATTCTAGCAAAACAGTCCCGTCAGTAATTTTTACAAAACTGCCGTTAGCAACACTTGATGAATTGGTTTTCAGACAGTCAGCTTCAGTTATGACAGTCAGCTCGCCACCATGGATGGCAATTTGTTGCGCAGTAACACCTTTGTCAGCTTTCAAAATCCTGATTTGTCCGCCATGAATGGTAATGGTAGAGTCGGCATCCAGGGTTCTTCTGCTCGAACGCAATTCAAACTCACCACCATGGATAGTTAAGTGATTATCTGCATCAATCGCATTATCAGCACAATCTAAGTTAAAAGTTCCGCCATGGATGATGATATCACCCCCACACTTAATACCCTTGGTAGCTGACTCTTCTTTTAAGAACTCGCTGCCGCCTCCACTTTGAATATTAAAGATACCATCATAAATATTGATATCCGTTTCGGCAGACATGCCGTCTTGATCAGAGACAATGGTAAACTCACCGCCATTAATGGTAATATAGCCTTCTTTGGGATTGGACGTTTTGTCGGACTTTAAAGCATCTCCCCCACTTCGTATATCAAACTTTCCTCCGTTGATCACCAAATAATCTCTCCCCTTGATAGCTCCTCCAACCGAATTAACGACAATTTCTCCACTTTCAATGATGATTTCATCTCTTGAATAAATACCTCCGTTATAATTCCCTTGTACAGTCAGCTTGCCCGCTCCGGCAATCGCCAAATAATCCTGACTGTAAATGGCTGCATTTAAGCTGTCCGGAGTGTCAACGTAACTCGTCCCATCTGCAATCAGATTATCAGTCCCGTCCAACAGCATGATAATTGCGCGTTTGGCATTGCGAAAATAAATCGCTGTATTATTTTCATTGGTAATTCGTACATTATTAAGCAGCAATCGAACCAAAGCTGATGAAGCGTCAACTACAATCTGTCCATTGTTGAGCTTGCCGCTTAACCGGTAAGTGCCTCCTTTAAGGATGGTGGCAGTAGAACCATCGATGCGTACATTAGAACTCGTACACTCAATCGTGTTTTCCAACAATTCTATATGGATCACATCCTTCTCTTTCCAAGTGTAGTCTGCATCCGTGCGGTTGCCGGGTCCTAAAACATTTTCAGGATCACAAGAAGGAAGCATCATCAGTGTTCCGGCAACAAAGATGAACGCAACTATTTTTATAAATGTTTGCATGCTTGTTTGTTTTCGATTTTTCAACTATTCTGCCAACTTTACAAGGAAAAACTATACCCGGCACCCAAGATATATTTTCCGTAACCATCGTCATCATCAGGACTTGTATTGATGACTCCAAAAACTTCCACCGCATGCTGTTTTGATATCTTATATTTAAGAGACAGAATATATCTGAACTTATAGAAGTTATAATCATTCAAAGAAAAAAAGGTTTCAGCAGAAATGGCGGGCTTCCACGGACTTTTCGGAAGAGAAAAATCTACTTTCAATCTGTTCCGCCACGCCCAATCTGATTTGAATCTTCGATAATCATCTGTAGTAGCATCAGTCATACGATTTTTTCTATCCTTTAGGGTGTATTGAATCCTTTCACGAAGCGTAAAGGTAAAGTTGCCGATGTCTAAATCATAAGCAGTACCGGCAGTTAGCCTGTTTCTCAACTGATAGTTATTATACTCAGCATCTAAAGTGTTGTACAACTGATAACCCAGATATGCTTTCCAGTCTTTAGTTATTTTATAATCTGTAGCAACCCCTATGCTGGCACGGTTAATCAGTCTTACGTAGCTAATGGTCCGTAGCTCCGCATCAGCTTCCACACTCCATTTTTTGTTGATTTTTTTGTCAACCGCCACATTGGCCCAAACACCAAATGAGTGTGCTTCTTGAGCATTCGACAGGGGAATTGAAATCGAAATAAAAAACAACAGGCTTACCAAAGCCTTTACATTCTTAACGGATGGCATCATACTATTTCTCGTAATAATAATAAGTAATCATTGCTGTATCTCTCAGATAATCAATCTTCTGAATGGATATTCTATGAACGTTCAAACCGGTTCTTTCGCTTAAATCAGCAAGCAAAGCCTCTCGCTTTTCCGGTTTAATCATATCAACTTTTTCATACCTCATCTCATTCGAAGATTCTTTCTTCAATATAAGTCCTGTGTCTAAGATGAGTGTACTGAGAAATACAATACCGATGATTATCCCTAATTCACCAGGCTGTAACCTGATGGCACTTATCAAGCCCATTGCAATAAAAATGAATAAATAGGTCATTTCTTTTGTATTGATGCTTGCCGTGCGATAACGAAGCATGGAGAATATGGCGAACAACCCGAAGGCCGCACCCATAGACATTTTTACTTCATTTAAAACAAAAGTGAGCAGGAAAATCACTATGTTAAACATCAAAAATGTGAAAATTGTATCCATTTTCTTGTAGTTCGGATAATAAACCAACAAGATGATCAGAATAACACCTAACAAATTGATTCCCAAATTAATAAAGAAAGTGCTGTCAATTTGAATGGCACTCGAAATAATACCGGTTTCTTCCATTAATTCTTCATCTACCAAGTCCTCCGTTTCTGAAACAGCTATCCGGGTAAAGGCGTGTACATTTGAATATCCTGTAAACAAAGATACCGAACCTAATAAAAGCATAAACATCAAAGTAACAATTGATTTACGCATGCGAAGAAAGAATTTTATTAACATTTCTAATTTTACTTTTAAAGTTGTTTGTTTTTATATTATCAACTGTACTGGCTATACCCAGACAATATTTGCTCAACGATGAAGAATGAATTTGCATATCATGCATGATGTGAGTAAAAGAGGAACCGCTTGATCTGTCTTGTTTAACTTCTGCAATGATCAAAGATGGTAGCTCCACTTTTTTTTCTTTCATTTTATAATTGAGACCAAAGTCAATGGTGATGCGTTCATTCATTTTTTTGCTTGCCAACGTAATTCTGTTGTAATTTACTTGAAGAGCCGGCTCCAATGAGTCAGCTTTGTATTTGGTTATTTTTTCCAACAGTTGTCCCGTCTCTCCTTCCAAAGACCACTTGTTATCAGGCAATTTCAATCTGCTCTTAATGGTTCTCCTTTTATTTGATTTGAATTTTATCTCAAAATAATGCAAGTCTGAATCTACATATGACCGAAAGCGAACTTTGTGTCGGTTTAACTTGCCATTGTGATGTAAAATATACATTTCATGATCAGGAGTATCGAAATAAGTTGTACTGTACCGGGAATAACGATTTTCTGTAACCTCCAATATATAATAGTATTCCTTCGCCATGGAAAGCACATCCGGCAACTGTGAACTGTGAAACATATACTTACGATCCATTCTGTCCAACAATTTCACCTTAGCAAGCTCTTCCAGGTTAATAGATTCAAAACCCTTCAACAAATCTAAAACTTCACTCAAAATAATATGATTTTTATGCTTTCGGTAAAAAGATTAATACTTCAGTGTTTATTACACGGTATTTTTAAAAACACAAAGGTAATGAAAATCATTCTTTATTTACCCTAATAAATAGAATATCTTACATCAAAACAACACTAATTAACAAAGGTATTCTGTTGTATTATAATCAAATTTGGACAATCAACCAAGTATTTTATAAAAATGTGCCTACGGATTTGAAAAATAATCCGAAAAACCATCGGAATAATACACTTCATAATTATTGTCCTTGCCTTCGGCGATCAGATAACAAGCTACATCGGGCAAGCGATTACAGATGGCAAGGCTGCTGTCAACACCCAGCACCATAAAAGCCGTTGCATACGCATCAGCACGCATGGAGGAAGAGGAAATAACTGTTGCGCTCAATAAATTATGATCAACCGGATAGCCTGTAATGGGATTGATGGTGTGGGCGTATTTTTTTCCATCCCGATAATAGTACTGACGATAATTGCCTGAAGTTGCCATGCCGCAATCGGTCAACGATAGAATTGTTTGCAAGGGTCGCTGTTCCTCCAACAAAATTTCGTCGGGACGGTCAATGCCGATTTGCCATTTTTTTCCCTTGGGATTTAATCCTCTACAGCTTATTTCACCGCCAATCTCAACCATAAAGTTTTTGCAACCCTCAGCCTCGAGCAACTCCCCAATGACATCAGCGGCTTGTCCTTTGGCAATGGCGCTGGCATCCAGCATGATACGAGAATCTGTTTTTACAATGCGCTGATTTTGCAAGCTTATTTTCTGAGATCCCACATAAGGAAGGATGGCTGCCACATCCGGCGTTTCTTTTCTTTCTTTTTCACCAAAACCAAAGCCCCAGGCATTGACCAGAGGAGCAACAGTAATATCAAACGCACCGTGTGTGTGTTGCGAAACCCGTACGGCTTCAACATACATTTGCATAAAAAAATCATCCACCACCACATCTTCATTCCTATTAATTTTAGAAATGATGGATTGATCATTAAAAGCAGAGAGAGAAGCATCAAACTCCTGAAGTTTTGATTCTATCTCAGTCTGTAAATTTTTTCCTTCAGGATGCAAATAAGTGATGTGGTAGTAGGTACCGAATGTTCTGCCGCCAATTTTAGTGTATTCGGGTGACTGTGAAGTGTTTGTCAAACAAGACGCTAAGAAAAAAACCGATAGAAAAATACAAATCTTATTCATTATTCATACTGCTAATCAAACATCAATCTTTTTCCACGAACATGGGTATACACAACACCCTGATCATAAACTAGTTGACCATTCACCCATGTTTTTGCGATGCTGTGACTGAAAGTTTGGCCTTCAAAAGGTGACCAGCCACATTTTGACAAAATAATATCAGGTGTCACTTTTAAAGATTGCTTAGGATTTACCAGGACTAAATCAGCATAAAAGCCTTCACGAATATATCCTCTTTGCCTGATTTTAAACAAGTCTGCCGGTGCATGACACATTTTCCTAACAACTTGTTCTTCCGTAAAATAACCTTTTTTGGCCAGCTCCAACATGGCCGGCAAAGAAAACTGAACCAAAGGACCGCCCGAAGCTGCCTTTAAACAATTTCCTTCCTTTTCACTTAACAAATGCGGCGCATGATCGGTAGCTACCACGTCTAATAAATCCCGATTCACCCCATCTATTAAAGCCAGTCTGTCCCGCCCGGTCTTCACAGCCGGATTCCACTTAATGCGATTACCGTAGGCATCATAATCCTGATCCGAAAACCACAGATGATGCACGCATACCTCAGCTGTGATACGTTTTTCTCTCAAAGGCAGTTTATTGCTGAACAAGTCAAGCTCGCGGGCTGTAGATATATGCAGCAAGTGTAGGCGCGTATTGTATTTTGAGGCCAGCTCTACTGCAAAAGAAGAAGATCGATAACAGGCTTCCGCATCCCGTATGTAAGGATGATAATGTACAGGCAAATCTTCGCCATACCGGGCAATGTATTTGGCTTTGTTTGCTTGAATCACGCTTTCATCTTCACAATGTGTCGCAATCAACATGGGGATTTCAGCAAAAATTCCGGTCAGGGTCTTGATATCATCCACCAACATATTTCCGGTGGATGAACCCATAAACACTTTTATACCACAAACCTCTGCCTGATTTACCTTCCGCAACTCATCCAAATTATCATTGGTGGCACCCATATAAAAAGAGTAGTTGGCTAAAGATTTTGCTGCCCCCATTTTATATTTTTCTTCTAAAGCATCTATGGTGGTCGTTTGCGGAACGGTATTGGGCATATCCATAAAAGAGGTAACGCCACCGGCTACGGCAGCCTGAGATTCTGTAAAAATATCCGCTTTATGCGTTAATCCGGGTTCCCTGAAATGCACCTGATCATCAATCACTCCCGGCAGCAACCATAATCCGTCAGCCTCAATCACCTCATTACATTGTAGGTCAATAGGTATATCTTTGCCTCGATAAATCTTGGAAATCTTTTCTCCATCTAACAAAACAGAGCCTAAAAAACGCTCGTTTTCGTTGAAGATTGTTGCATTTTTTATAAGCATCATCTGCTAATGATTGTTGTTACTTAAGCTCAGGATCTGCTTTGGGAGTTGGATATTTACGGAACCAGCTTTCTATTTTAAGTTTGATAACTCCTAAGAAAGCCTCGTTGAATATACCACCGCTCATCTTAGAAACACCGGCCACCCGATTGATGAAAATGATGGGGACTTCTTTCAGTTTAAAGCCACATTTATAGGCGGTGAATTTCATCTCAACCTGAAAAGCATATCCTTTGAAACGGATTTTATCTAATTCAATGGTTTCCAACACTTTTCTTTTATAGCATTTGAACCCGGCAGTTGTATCGGCGACTTTCATTCCCAGTATAAAACGCACATATTTAGATGCGAAATACGACATCAACACCCTGCCCATGGGCCAATTGACTACATTTACCCCACTGATATAGCGCGATCCGATGGCTAAGTCTGCTCCTTCTTTGGTGCATGCATCATGTAATCTCACTAAGTCGGCAGGATTATGAGAAAAATCAGCATCCATTTCAAAGATATAGTCATAGTCACGTTCCAAAGCCCATTTAAAGCCTTTGATATAAGCTGTTCCGAGTCCTAATTTACCCGGTCTTTCCAACAAGTGCACAGTCTCCGGAAACTCCTGTTGCAGCTTTTTCACGATAGCTGCTGTTCCATCAGGTGAACCATCATCGATGACAAGTACTTCAAAAGCAATTTTCTGAGAAAATATAGCACGAATGATTTTTTCTATATTTTCCTTTTCGTTGTATGTCGGAATAATTACGAGGTTTTTATCCATGATTTTATAGATTGCAGAATTATCATTAAAAATCTCAAAACAGCTTATTTTTACGAGTCCTTCAACTAAGTTTAAGACATCGCTTTATGAACTTTTTTATTGTTAACCAAACACGATCATCTCTGTCGGCGAATGTCTCTCCAAAGTGATGAGTTGTACATCTTCCCCCACCTTAATATTTTTACTTTCAAGATATGATTTTACAGTTGTATAAGCTACATCGGGATGATTATTCTCTTTGCTTAAATGACAAAGAAAAATATAATCCAAATGATTTTTGTAATTGTCGGCTAAAAATTCTCCGGCCTGGGTATTACTAAGATGCCCGGTATGCGACCGAATGCGTCTTTTCAGATCTGCCGGATAATCGCTGACAGACAACAAATGCTCATCATAATTAGCTTCAAAGACCATATAATTGGCCGACTTTAAATGCATACGGGCTTCTTCACCAACATAACCCAAATCAGTGGCAATTGTAAATCTTTTTCCTTGGTATTCAATTGTATAGCCAACACTATCGCTTGCATCGTGTGACACAGGGAAAGCGGTTATTTTAAAAGCTCCGACTTTAACGGTTTCATTTTTTTCAATATAATGTCTCGAACCATTTAGTTTGGTCGTAACACAGTAAGATTGATTGATGCCTTCATGTGTTTTCCGGGTTGCATACACCGGCACGTGGTGAATTTCGCCCAACGAACCAATGGCACGAATGTGGTCGGCGTGGTCATGTGTTACAAACACAGCCATTAATTTACTGACATCCAATCCGATTGCTTTTAAATTTCTCTTGATGGTTCTCACCCCTATTCCTGCGTCAATCAAAATGCCAGTACGGGCAGTGCCGATGTAATAACAATTTCCGCTACTTCCGCTGGCAAAGCTTTGAAACCGCAATTTATCCATATCATTTCCTTTCAAGAATCACTCAAATACATGCAAAGGTAAAATTAATAAACTAATTTATCGTAAATTTGCACGACTTTATTAAAAAATATCCGGTAGCTGTGAATATTTTACATCTTGAAACTTCGACTCATGTGTGTTCCGTTGCTTTAAGTAAGGATGAAGTTTGTATTTTCAGCAAATCAAATGCTGAAGGTATGAATCATGCCTCCATGCTGAGCCCGTTTATTCAAGAGGCATTGCAACATTTAAAGTCTATGGGAGAAACCTTGGATGCCGTAGCAGTAAGCAGCGGACCGGGTTCCTACACCGGCTTGCGCATCGGAGTTTCAACTGCCAAAGGATTGTGTTACGGTTTGGATATTCCACTCATCAGTGTCAGCACATTGGAAATAATGACGATAGGTGCAAAAAAACAATACTCTGATAATCAAGATTGTTTATGGGTACCCATGATTGATGCGAGGCGTATGGAAGTTTACGATGCAGTTTACGATCAAGCGGGTACAATTATCAGAGCCGCAGCAGCTACCATAGTGAATGAGAACACTTATCGCAATTTACCGGCAAATACTCCCATCTATTTCTTTGGAAATGGAGCAGCAAAATGTAAATCCGTCATCAATTTACAAAATGCGCACTTCATAGAAGACATCCATCCTTTAGCCGAAAACATGATTGAACCGGCCGTTCAGAAATACAAGCAAGGCCTATTTGAAGATGTAGCTTACTTCGAACCCCTCTATCTAAAGGAGTTTCAGACAACCGTACCGAAAAAGGGGATGAAGCGGGTGTGACGGGGTTGCGAGGTACGAGGTGCGAGTTCTGGGGTCATGCTGCGGCATGCAAACCGACCTCGTCCGGTGAGCCGAAAAATAAGTAAGAACAGCGTTAATAATCGAAAATAATAACCTAAATTTGCAATGCAAAACAGAAAACACCATATCCATATGAACGAATTATTCCAAACTCGCCATGTCGGGTTATCGCAGACTGACATCGAAAAAATGCTTAAAGAGCTTCAATTAAACTCTCTAGATGAATTAATATCGCAAACCATTCCGGAAGACATACTTCTAAAAGAAGAATTGGAGCTTCCGAATCCCATGACGGAAAGACAGTTCCTCAATCATATCCATGCATTGAGTGCTAAAAATAAACTTTTCACTTCCTACATCGGACGCGGCTGGTACGATACGACCATGCCGGCAGTCATTCAACGAAACATTTACGAGAATCCCTCCTGGTACACCTCTTATACGCCCTATCAGGCAGAAATTTCTCAAGGACGATTGGAAGCCCTGCTGATCTTTCAAACTGCCGTGTGCGAGTTTACAGGCATGGAGATAGCCAATGCTTCTTTGTTGGATGAGGCGACCGCAGCAGCAGAAGCTGCCACCATGATGTTCAACCTGCGCAGTAGAGAACAAATTAAAAACAATGTCAATCAGCTTTTTGTAGACAGAAACATTTTTCCGCAAACTTTAGCCGTATTGAGAACTCGCACCAAAGCCCAAGGCATCCATATGATAATCGGTGATTATGAGCATTTTCAACCCACCGACAGCTTTTTCGGTGCGATCTTACAATATCCCAACGCCAATGGAGCAATATGTGATTATACTGACTTTGCCGAACAGGTTCATCAGAAGGGAATCAAGCTCGCAGTAGCTGCTGATATTTTAAGCTTGGCATTATTGACTCCTCCCGGAGAATGGGGCGCCGATATCGTTTTCGGTTCCACGCAACGCTGGGGCATTCCCATGAATTACGGCGGACCGTCGGCAGGGTATTTTGCTTCTAAAGAAGTTTACAAAAGGGAAATGCCCGGCAGGATCATCGGCATCAGCAAGGACACCAACGGAAAACCTGCTTTGCGCATGGCTCTGCAAACCCGGGAACAACACATCAAACGGGAAAAGGCGACTTCCAACATCTGTACTGCACAAGCCTTGCTTGCTACTATGGCAGGCATGTACACCGTTTATCACGGACCGGAAGGCATCAAAAGAACAGCCTTACGCATCCACAGCATCGCCAATTATATCAATGAAATGTTGATGGTTTATGGCTACGAACAAACCAACCATCAGTTTTTTGATACCCTGAAAATCACTTTGCCTGAAGGAATTACAACAGATGAGTTCCGCAAGATAGCCTTGAAACATCAGGTGAATTTCTACTATTTTGAAAGCGGCGAAATAGGTTTGAGCATAGATGAAACAACCGATATCGATGCATTGAACACGCTTCTGGATATCTTTGCGGAAGCCGCCGGCAATCAAGCCGTTTATGTCTCGGAAGATGATATCAAACTGTTTATTGCTTTTGACGAAAGTCTGGAAAGGAAAACAGCTTATCTGACCCGGGAAATTTTCAATCTCTACCGCTCTGAAACGGAGATGATGCGCTATATCAAAAAATTGGAAAGAAGGGATATTTCCCTTACACATTCCATGATCTCTTTGGGTTCATGTACGATGAAGCTGACTGCTGCTGCTGAAATGATGGCACTCAGCAAACCTGAATTCAGCGGCATTCATCCCCTGGCTCCTAAAGATCAAACCGAAGGATACAACCAACTGATCACGGAACTCGAATCTTATTTATCAACCATCACTGGCTTGTCAGCTTGCAGTTTACAGCCCAATTCAGGAGCAAATGGCGAATTTACCGGACTGATTACCATACGTTCGTATTTTCTTGCCAGGGGAGAAAATCAGCGAAAAACCGTCTTGATCCCTGCTTCTGCACACGGTACCAACCCTGCCAGTGCCCGCCAGGCCGGTCTGGATATCATTGTAACCAAATGTGATGAAAACGGTAACGTGGATTTGGATGACTGGAAGGAAAAAGCAGAGCAATATCAGAATGTATTGTTGGGCTGCATGATCACTTATCCCTCCACCCACGGCATTTTTGAAACCCAAGTCAAAGAATTGTGCGATATCATCCATCAATATGGCGGACAGGTGTATATGGACGGAGCCAATATGAATGCACAAGTCGGCATGACTAATCCTGGTACCATCGGAGCAGATGTATGTCATTTAAATTTACATAAAACCTTTGCCATTCCTCATGGCGGCGGTGGTCCGGGCGTGGGTCCGATTTGTGTTGCCGAACATCTCGCCGAATTTCTTCCCGATAAAGCTTTCGGTAAAAATGTGGTTGCCGCCGCACCCTACGGAAGTGCAGGCGTTCTCCCCATCACTTACGGATACATCCGCATGCTCGGAACAGAAGGACTGAAGTTGGCTACCCAAATTGCCATTCTAAACGCCAATTACCTGGCCGCCAAATTAGGCGCTCATTATGATGTTTTGTACAAGGGTGATAAAGGACGTGTCGGTCATGAACTGATCATTGATTGCAGAAACTTCAAAAGCACATCCGGCATAACAGAAACAGACATCGCTAAAAGACTGATTGATTACGGTTTTCACGCGCCTACCCTCTCTTTTCCGGTGCACGGCACCTTGATGATCGAGCCGACTGAAAGCGAATCTTTAACTGAACTAGACAGATTCAGTGAAGCTATGCTCCAAATTTTTAAGGAAATCAAAGAAATCGAATCCGGGCAAGCAGACCGTGAGGATAATGTATTACTACATGCTCCACATCCGGAATATGTGGTGGTTGCCGACGAATGGGATCATGCCTACTCACGTCAAAAAGCAGCTTTCCCGGCTCCCTGGCTTCAAGATAATAAATTTTGGATTAACGTTGCCAGGATAGACAATGCATTCGGTGACAGAAACCTAAATTGCGTTTATCCACCTACCATGGACTTTGAAGTAAATCTGTAATTTATTCAATTATTTTACCCATGTGAATAACTCAAATAGAGTTCACCGAGAGTCCCATACAGCATGTTAAAACAAAAAATAACCGTATTTAATAAAATTGTTAAAATATGTGTCATATCATTCAATTATTTAAAATTGAATGCACATTTAGCAGTTTTTGCATGAATTAAAATTATCTTTGTTCCCCAATTCAAGAAATGATGTTCAAAGCCTTTATAGTTTCAGCAATTCTGCTTTTCATCGGAATTTTACTTCTTGGAATACGTGTGTTTTTTGTCAAAAACGGAACTTTTCCAAATTCCCATGTTGGTGGTAACAAAGCATTAAAGGAAAGAGGAATCAACTGTGCAAGATCTCAGGACAGAGAAGCACGAAGAAAATCAACTAAGCCATCCGCTGTAAAGACGGCAGATGACATATTACAAAATTTTTAATTCATTGTATGAAGAACATTTCACTCATTTTCAATGCGGTATTACTGGTCGCCGTCATCGTTCTTTTTGTATTGGTTTGCAGACTTAACAAAATCCATTCGGTTGATGGAGAAATGTACGGACCTGACTCTACGCTGAGCGTTCAACTTCCTGTAGCATACGTAAACGTTGATTCTTTGTTATTGAACTATCAGTTTGCAATTGAATCCAACGAAATCCTGATGAAAAAACAAGAGGATTCCCGACTGGATTTGAATGTTAAAGCGCGTCAACTCCAAAATGAGATGGCAGAATTTCAACGCAAGCTCGAAAACAACGCTTTTTTGAGTCGCGAACGCGCCGAGCAGGAGCAGGAAAGATTGATGAGGAAAGAACAGGATTTACAGCAATTGAACAACAAGCTGTCACAGGAACTGATCGACCTACAACAAAAGGTAAGTGAACAGTTGCGCGATTCTATCAATTCTTACTTAACTGAATACAACAAAGTCAAAAAGTTTGAATTGATTTTTAGTAATACTTCCAATGACAACCTGCTGATTTCAAACCAAAAATACAACATTACCAAAGAAGTAACGGATGCGTTGAACAGCAGATACGGCAAGAAGAAATAGTACGATAATTATATAAGTGTATTTATACGTATCAGGCATTTTTCTCTCCTAAAACTCCCCATCATGTTATGTGTGGGGAGTTTTTATTTTAAAAACATGTTATAAAACATACTTTTATCTGTAAAAAAGATATATCTTTGCGTTTTCTATTTATAGAACATATTTTTAGCTCAAATTTAACTTTATTATAAACACATGAACATTAAAATTAATGCTTACAATGCAGAGAATTGGAAAGAGATTACCGTAAAGTCCTCTCTTCCCGAGAGCATCAAAAAATTAGAAGAATTAGCTCGTAACATCTGGTGGTACTGGGATGCAGAAGCCAAGGACTTATTTCGAAAAATCGATTATAATGCCTGGGTAGAAGCCCAATCCAACCCTGTGTTATTGTTAAATATACTTTCACATGACCAGTTGGTTGAACTGGGTGAAAATCAAGAGTTCATTCAAAAACTGAACAGCATCTACGAAAGATTTTCAAAATACATCAACGCTCCCAAAAAAGCTGATAAACCTTCCATTGCCTATTTCAGCATGGAATACGGATTAACGGAAATCCTCAAAATCTATTCAGGTGGATTGGGCGTATTGGCAGGTGACTACTTAAAGGAAGCAAGTGACTATGGTGCAGACATGACTGCAATCGGTTTTCTATACCGCCACGGATATTTCACACAATTGCTTTCCGTTGATGGACAGCAAATTGCCTCTTATGAGCCTCAAAACTTTAATACTTTACCCATCACTCAGGTAAAAGATGAGGATGACAATCCCCTGATAGTGGAAGTACCCTTCCCTTATAGAACTGTACATGCCTACCTCTGGAGAGTAGATGTAGGGCGCGTTAAGCTCTATCTGTTAGATACTGACAACGACATGAATAACGAGCAAGATCGCTCTATCACGCACCAGCTTTATGGGGGTGATTGGGAAAACCGTCTGAAACAGGAAATCATGTTAGGTATCGGCGGCATGCTGGCTCTGAAAAAATTAGGTATCAAGAAAGATGTATATCACTGTAATGAGGGCCACGCTGCTTTGATCAACGTACAACGTTTGGTTGACTACGTAGCTGAAGGACTAAGCTTCCAGCAAGCATTAGAGGTAGTCAGGTCAAGTTCTCTTTACACGGTACACACACCCGTTCCTGCCGGTCACGACAGCTTTAGTGAGGATTTGTTCATCAAATACATGAATGCCTATCCTGCAAAACTGGGCATCAGCTGGGATAATCTGATTGATCTGGGTAGAGAAAATCCGGGCAACAAGAATGAAAAATTCTCCATGAGTGTTTTTGCCTGCAATACTTGCCAGGAAGTGAACGGCGTAAGTAAATTGCACGGCATGGTGTCTCAGGAAATGTTCAATCCCATTTGGAAAGGTTATTTCCCAAAAGAATTGCATGTTGATTATGTGACAAATGGCGTTCATTTACCCACCTGGGCTGCCTCCGAATGGAAAACGGTGTATGAAAAGTATTTCGATGCTTCTTTCTA
>JAAYQF010000001.1 GCA_012519425.1 Bacteroidales bacterium
AGTGAAACCGACAGAAAACGGCATTTACATCAAGCAAAGTGTGTTGCAATCAGGTAAAGTTGTTGTTAGCAAAGAGTATGTAAAATACATCAAATAACATAACGATAGCTGATAAAGCAATCTGATAATAAGGGGGCTGTCTTTTTTGAGACAGCCTCTTTTTTGTATCAAACGGGATTGCGAGTTCCGGGGTCCGGGGTCGCGAGTTCCGTGGTCCGGGGTCACACGGTCAAGTTCTCACTGATTGATCAGATGATTGGTAAGGATACTCAACCTTGACTGGTGAGCCAAAAAATGAAGACAGAGATTTTGCAATACACAAAATGATTTTTACCTTTGTGTGGCATTTTAACTTCCATGAAAACATGTATATTCTATTCTAGAAAATTTTCGTCATTATCAAAACATAATATCATTAAACTTTTTATATCATGAAAAATTTAAAAACCATTCTATTTATCTTTTGTTTTACTTTAACACACATCCTGAGCGCACAGGATACGAATCTAAAAATTCATTATAATTTTGAGAACACAGTCGGCAAAACCGTACCCGACGAATCAGGTTCGGGCTATAACGCCACGTTAATGAACCAGGCTTCCGTCATAGAGATGGGGCAATATAAAGTATTGTCCCTGGGCAACGGAACCGGCTATTTGGACATGAAAGCCCAGGCAGGTGAAGCCATTAAGGCATTGGAGAACTTTACCGTTTCTGTGTATTATCGTGTTGACAGTGACGCATCACTGAGCGGTGCCGGATATTTTTTGTGGTCCTTTTCCACCCTGGCAGCCTGCGATGCCACCAATGGACAGTATATCGCTTATCGTCTGAACGCTCAACGCATCGCTTCATCCCCCGGTGGTTTTAGCAATGAAGTGGGTTATCAGGTGGGTAGCGAATCAGCTAAAAACAGTTGGATACACGTACTGTATCGCCAAAGCGGCGGTATAGGCAGCCTTTATATCAACGGCACACTGGCAGGCAACGTTAATGCCATGCCTCAACCTAAAGATTTCTTTTCCAAAGCACCCACTCTCAATTGGATAGGCCGGGCACCTTTTTCAGCTGACAGCTATTTAAAAAAGACTATGGTGTACGATTTTCGGGTGTATGATAAAGCCTTGTCCACTGAAGAAATTGGAGAATTATCTGCTGTAACCACGGATTTGAATCATGCTTACAACTATGGCACAGTTGGAAATTTCACACAATTAAACACCGATTTAATTGTATGTAACAACACAATCAAATCGGCTTCCAGAGACGACTATCCGGAGATAGCCTTCATTGAATTTCAGGATGCCATCGACCATGCTCAGGCTTTGGTGGACGAAAACAAGGCTTCCCAAAATTTAATCGATCAGACCCTCTCCGAACTCAGAAGTGCCAGGTCAGCTTTCAGTCTTGCCAGGGGAGTGAAATTTGAACCCAAACCCATGCCTGCCCTGCACACAAACAAAGGATTTAAACACCCGGGAGCATTGCACACGCAAGAGGATTTCGACAGGATAAAAGCCTTATTGGAAGCAGGGGATCCTACCATCACGGCGGCTTATGAAAAGTTGAAAACCAATAGCTACTCCCAATCCAATGTAGCTACCTATCCGGTAGAAACCATTGTAAGGGGAGGAGGTGTAGGCGAAAACTACATGAATGCGGCACGCGGAGCTTCTATGGCATACCAAAATGCGCTGCGCTGGAAAATCAGCGGGGAAAAAGCACATGCAGAGAGAGCCATCTTGATTTTAAATTCATGGGCTGACGTATGTAAGATGGTGGGAGGAGACAGCAACTATGCTTTGGCTGCCGGACTTTATGGTTATGGTTTTGCCAATGCTGCCGAACTGATGCGGGATTACGAAGGATGGAAGAAAGAAGATTTTGAAAAATTCAAAGCCTGGATGATCAAGGTGTGGTATGCTCCCAATATCGGTTTCTTAAGAGGCAGGAACGGCACGTGGGAACAAGGGCGCCCGGGACATTACTGGTCAAACTGGGGGTTGTGCAACTTAGCGTCCCTGCTGAGCATTGCCATCCTATGCGATGATGTTTACATGTACAATCAGGGGCTTTCGTTTTATAAATATGACCAGGTCGGCAGTTTTGCGGACAATCGCCCGGCACCCATCGTTAATGACGGACTTACTGAATTTATCGGTAACCTGGTCCCCATTACCCATGCAGACGAACGCGGACCATTTGGCTATTTGGGACAAATGCAGGAATCCGGACGAGACCAGGGTCACTCCTTGATGGCTGTCGGACTGGCTGCAGATGTGTGTCAGATATGCCGGAACCAGGGCGATGATCTGTTTTCATTGATGGATAATCGTTTGGCAGCGGGAATAGAATATGTTGCGGCTTACAATACAGGAGTAAATGATTTGCCGTGGACAGAATATTGGTACCACGATGTGAGAACTGCCATTCACAACTCCTGGAAGATGACAGTCATAAGCGAAGGTGGTCGCGGACAGTTCCGTCCGTACTGGGACAGGATCATAGGACATTATGAAGGTGTTATGGGAGTGGATATGCCCTACTCTCGTGCAATGAGAGAAAAGGAACCCATAGACAACGGTGGCGGAGCATACGGACAAACCAGCGGCGGATTCGA
>JAAYQF010000048.1 GCA_012519425.1 Bacteroidales bacterium
CAATTTAAAACTCCTCCCTCTTTCGGGGAGGGTTTAAGTGGGGTTGTTTTTACACGGGTGTAGCTCAGTTGGCAGAGCACTGGTCTCCAAAACCAGGTGTCGGGAGTTCGAGTCTCTCTACCCGTGCAAATTCTATCTATTTTATGAAAGTACTAAACTATATCAAAGAGTCGTACACAGAACTTGTTCATAAAGTTACATGGCCATCACGCGCCGAACTCGTGAACAGTGCTATCGTGGTATTGATTGCTTCCATCATTATTGCACTGATAGTATGGGTAATGGACCTCAGTTTTGAATCTATCATGACTTTCGTTTACAAAGCATTATTGTAATTATTTAGGAGGAATAAAACGTGTCTGAAACAACCAATTATAAATGGTACGTTTTGCGTGCTTATAGTGGAAAGGAAAATAAGATCAAAGAGTATATTGATGCTGAAATCAAAAATACCGATCTTGGTCAGTATGTTTCGCAGGTAGTTATTCCTACTGAAAAAAAGATTGTTATTCGCAATCGAAAGCAAGTCACGAAAGAGATTACTCTCATGCCGGGATATATCCTGATAGAGGCGAATCTTGTTGGTGATGTTCCTCATCGTATTCGACAGATCCCAAATGTTTTTGGCTTCCTGGAAGAAAAAAACAACGTTCCCACTCCGGTAAGAAGTTCTGAGATCAATAGGATTCTTGGGGTTGTGGACGAAATGCAGGATGCTGAAGCTAACTTAATGACACCTTTCATGAAAGGTGAAAGTGTAAAAGTAGTTTCAGGACCCTTCAACGGATTTACGGGTATCATTGAGGAAGTTAACAACGAGAAGAAAAAACTCAAAGTTATGGTTTTGGTGTTTGGTCGGAAAACTCCGCTCGAACTTTCTTTCAACCAGGTAGAACGGGAATAATTGGTTCTGTTACAAACTGATTTTCCATTTTTTAAATTCAAAAATAACAATTATGGCTAAAGAGATTGCTGGACTTATTAAGTTACAAATCAGAGGAGGTGCAGCAAACCCATCTCCCCCCGTAGGACCTGCTTTAGGTGCCAAAGGGATTAACATTATGGAGTTTTGCAAACAATTTAATGCCAGAACCCAGGATAAAGCCGGAAAGGTTTTGCCTGTTGTTATTACTTACTACATCGACAAATCATTCGATTTTATTGTCAAAACGCCGCCTGTTGCTGTCCAGTTACTGGAGTTTTCAAAAGTTAAAGGTGGCTCGGCTGAGCCCAACCGTAAAAAGGTAGCTGCTGTTACCTGGGATCAGGTAAAGCAAATTGCCGAGGACAAAATGGTCGATTTGAATTGTTTTGAGGTAGAGGCTGCCATGAAAATGGTTGCCGGTACAGCGAGAAGTATGGGTATTACCGTAAAAGGTAAATTTCCGAGTAATAATTAATTAGAACTTCAATAATGAGTAAACTAACAAAAAATCAAAAGTTGGCTAGCGCAAAGATTGAAGCGGGTAAAGCCTATACATTACGGGAAGCAGCTGAATTAGTAAAAGAAATTACGACTACAAAATTTGATGCTTCTGTTGATCTTGATGTACGCTTAGGTGTTGACCCACGTAAAGCCAATCAAATGGTGCGCGGGGTGGTATCGTTACCAAATGGTACCGGTAAACAAGTAAGGGTTCTTGCATTATGTACTCCCGATCAGGAAGCGGCGGCTAAAGAAGCCGGAGCAGACTATGTCGGGCTCGATGAATATATCGAAAAAATAAAAGGTGGCTGGACGGATGTGGATGTGATCATCACGATGCCTTCAATCATGGGAAAAATAGGCGCATTGGGTCGAATACTCGGTCCGCGCGGCTTGATGCCGAACCCCAAAAGCGGTACGGTAACCATGGATGTGGCAACGGCTGTCAAAGAAGTAAAACAAGGTAAAATCGACTTTAAAGTTGATAAGGCCGGTATAGTTCACGCTTCAATCGGTAAGGTGTCTTTCACTGCTGATATGATTGTTGAAAATGCCAAAGAGTTTATTTCTACCTTGATAAAGCTCAAACCAGCTTCAGCCAAGGGTACTTATGTAAAGAGCATTTATCTTTCGAGCACAATGAGTATGGGTATTAAAGTTGACCCAAAATCTGTTGAAGAATAAAATTATAATTTATGAAAAAGGAAGATAAAAGCGTAATTATAAAGCAAATTGAATCAGCGATTCAGTCTTATGCACATTTCTATCTGACCGATATCGGCGGATTAAATGCTGAAGAAACCAGTAATTTACGCAGAACTTGCTTTAAACAGGATGTTAAACTGTTGGTAGTAAAAAACACTTTACTAAAAAAAGCATTGGAAAGTTCTGAAGTAGATTACAGTGAGCTGTTCGGTGTACTGAAAGGTGAAACATCATTGATGCTTTCAAATACCGGTAATGCGCCGGCAAGGCTTATCAAAGATTTCAGTAGAAACAGCAAATCCAAAAAACCTGTTTTAAAGGCTGCATATGTTGAAGAGTCGTTCTATATTGGTGAAAATCAATTAGAAACGCTGGTTACTATTAAGAGTAAGAACGAACTTATCGGGGATATCATTGCCTTGTTGCAGTCGCCCGTTAAGAACGTTGTGTCCGCACTCCAATCAGGAGGAACTACTATTCACGGCGTGTTACAAACATTGTCGGAAAAATAATATTGAATTTTTAAAAACAAAATCTATAAAACTTAATTCCAATGGCAGATTTGAAAGCTTTTGCAGAACAATTGGTTAATTTGACCGTTAAAGAAGTAAACGAGTTAGCTCAAATTTTAAAAGATGAATATGGTATCGAACCCGCTGCAGCCGCTGTTGCTGTAGCTGCCGGTCCGGCCGCCGCTGCTGCCGAAGCAGTAGAAGAAAAAACATCTTTCGATGTAGTATTGAAAAGTCCCGGTGCTAGCAAATTAGCAATCGTAAAATTAGTAAAAGAACTTACCGGTCTTGGGTTGAAAGAAGCTAAAGACCTTGTAGATGCAGCTCCTTCTGTAATTAAAGAGGGTGTTACTAAGGACGAAGCTGACGCCCTGAACAAAGCGTTGACAGAAGGCGGAGCAGAAGTAGAACTTAAGTAAATTAAATGCCTGTGTTCTAACAGGTGATGGTTTAGATTCCCTCAATGGATGGGAATCTAAACCTTTCGTATCTATTATCTATCTATTATCTAAACCCTGGAACTGTCAGATTTATCGCAGTTAAGTTTTACCGTATCAAAACAATTAATTCTTTGAAAATGTCTTCATTAAATAAAGATCAAAGACACAATTTTGCCTCTATTAAAACTATTTTTGATTATCCCGATTTTCTAGAGGTTCAATTAAAATCTTTTCATGACTTTTTTCAGATGGATACTTCTCCTGAAAAAAGAAAAGCAGAAGGTCTATACCAAGTTTTCATGGAAAACTTCCCTATAGCCGATACGCGTAACAATTTTGTCCTTGAGTTCCTTGACTATTATGTTGATCCTCCGCGGTACAGTATAGACGAATGTATTGAAAGAGGTTTGACTTATGCTATTCCTCTCAAAGCAAAACTGAAACTTTATTGTACTGATCCTGATCACGAGGATTTCGATACGGTGATTCAGGACGTTTATCTGGGGCCCATTCCCTATATGACACCAAGAGGCACCTTTATTATCAACGGAGCTGAACGGGTCATTGTTTCTCAGTTGCACCGCTCTCCCGGTGTGTTCTTCGGACAAAGCATACATGCTAACGGTACAAAGCTTTATTCGGCACGTATCATTCCTTTCCGCGGTTCATGGATCGAATTTGCAACCGACATCAATACTGTGATGTACGCATACATCGATCGTAAAAAGAAATTACCCGTTACGACACTTCTGCGTGCTATTGGGTTTGAAAGCGACAAGGATATCTTAGAAATATTTAACCTGGCGGAAGAGGTTAAAGTGAATAAGACAAACCTGAAAAAAGTAATTGGAAGGAAACTTGCTGCCCGCGTTTTAAAGAGCTGGATTGAAGATTTCGTAGATGAAGATACGGGTGAAGTAGTAAGTATTGAACGTAACGAGGTAATTATCGATAGGGAAACTATTCTTGAAGCGAAACATGCCGATGATATCCTTGAATCCGGCGCTCAAACTATACTCATACATAAGGAGGATGCTAATCAGTCAGATTATGCCATTATCTATAATACTTTGCAGAAAGATCCGAGCAACTCGGAAAAAGAAGCAGTTGTCTATATTTATCGTCAGTTGCGTAATGCTGCGCCTGCTGACGAGTCTACCGCACGTGAAGTAATCAATAATTTGTTCTTCTCTGAAAAAAGGTATGATCTGGGTGACGTGGGACGATTCCGCATCAATCGCAAACTAAATCTGTCTATCAGTCCTGATGTAAAGATTCTGACGAAAGAAGATATCATCGAAATTATCAAATACTTAGTTGAGTTACTGAACTCTAAAGCTGAAGTAGATGATATTGACCACTTGAGTAACCGTCGTGTGCGTACAGTTGGAGAACAAATGTATACACAGTTTGGAATTGGATTGGCACGTATGGCAAGAACCATTCGGGAAAGGATGAACGTGCGTGACAATGAGGTGTTTACGCCCATCGACTTGATCAATGCGAAGAGTATAACTTCCGTTATCAATTCGTTTTTTGGAACCAATGCTTTGTCACAGTTTATGGATCAGCAAAATCCATTGGCAGAGATCACTCACAAGCGACGTATGTCAGCGTTGGGTCCCGGTGGTTTATCACGTGAACGTGCCGGTTTCGAGGTGCGTGACGTGCACTACACCCACTATGGCCGCCTGTGTCCCATTGAAACACCGGAAGGACCGAATATTGGTTTGATTTCATCTTTGTGTGTTTATGCTAAGATCAATGAACTTGGATTTATAGAAACTCCTTATCGCAAGGTAAAGGATGCTGTTGTGGATATGAGTCCTGCAGGCATTCAATATTTCACGGCTGAAGAGGAAGAAGACTTGGTGGTTGCACAAGGTAATGCTATGTTGAATGATGACGGAACCTTTGTTCGCTCGCGCATTAAATCTCGTTTTGGAGCCGACTTCCCGGTTGTTGCGCCCAATGAAGTACAACTGATGGACGTGTCACCGTCTCAGATTGCTTCAATTGCAGCTGCACTCATTCCTTTCCTGGAACATGACGATGCGAACCGTGCGTTGATGGGTTCGAACATGATGCGCCAGGCAGTTCCCTTACTTCGCTCTGAGGCACCTATTGTGGGTACCGGTATTGAAGGACAATTGATTCGCGACTCACGTACGCAGATTACTGCTGAAGGATACGGTGTTGTTGAATATGTTGATGCCGAATGTATCAAGATAAAATACGAAAGAACGAAAGAAGAGGAATTTATCAGCTTCGATTCCGCTATTAAAGAATATAAATTACCAAAATTCCAGAAGACCAACCAAAATACAACCATTGATTTACGTTCCTTGGTTCGTAAAGGTGACAGGGTTGAGCCGGGTATGATTCTTACTGAAGGTTATTCCACTCAACAAGGTGAACTTGCCTTGGGTAGAAACTTGAGGGTTGCGTTTATGCCCTGGAAAGGCTATAACTTCGAGGATGCCATCGTAATCAACGAAAGATTGGTACGCGATGATGTCTTTACTTCCGTGCATGTGGTTGAACAATTACTTGAAGTAAGAGAAACCAAACGTGGTGTAGAAGAATTTACTGCTGATATTCCAAACGTTAGTGAGGAAGCAACCAAGGATTTGGATGAAAACGGCGTGGTTCGCGTTGGTGCATCCATTGAACCGGGTGACATTATCATTGGTAAAATTACTCCTAAGGGAGAGTCCGATCCTTCTCCGGAAGAAAAACTGTTGAGGGCCATTTTCGGTGACAAAGCGGGTGATGTTAAAGATGCATCCTTAAAGGCAACTCCCTCATTGTCGGGTGTTGTTATCAAAAAACGCTTGTTCTCAAGAGCTCAGAAAAACAGAAAATCAAAATTGGCCGATAAAGCCATCTTACCTCGTTTGGATGAGGAGTTTGAAGCGCAAGCACAAGTGTTGAAAAATACCCTGATTGAGAAATTGTTGATATTGACGGAAAATAAACTTTCTGCCGGTGTTAAAGATTTCCTCGGTACGGATTTAATTACGAAAAACAGTAAGTTTACTGAAGAAAGATTACGTGACATTGATTTTTCAACTGTTCAGTTGAGTAAATGGACGCAGGATGCACATACCAACGACTTGATCAGACAAGTCATTCTGAATTGCCTGAAAAAATACAAAGAATTAGATGCTCAGATTAAGCGTCAGAAATTCAATATTACGATTGGCGATGAATTACCCACAGGTATTGTTCAGGTGGCTAAGGTGTATATTGCCAAAAAACGCAAAATTTGCGTAGGTGATAAAATGGCCGGACGCCATGGTAACAAAGGTATTGTGTCTCGTATCGTTCGTCAGGAAGATATGCCCTTCCTGGCAGACGGAACAGCAGTTGATATTGTACTGAATCCGCTTGGTGTACCTTCACGTATGAACCTTGGACAGATTTTCGAAACTGTGCTTGGCTGGGCAGGAAAAGAGTTGAACATGCGCTTCGCAACACCGATTTTTGACGGTGCAACGATGGAGGATATAAACAAATGGACAGAAAAAGCCGGTATACCTCAGTATGGAAAAACATATTTATATGATGGTGGTACCGGAGAGCGATTTGACCAGCCTGCTACTGTAGGTATTATCTATATGATGAAATTAGGTCATATGGTTGAGGATAAGATGCATGCTCGTTCCATTGGACCATACTCTCTGATTACACAACAACCATTGGGTGGTAAAGCACAGTTTGGCGGACAACGTTTTGGTGAGATGGAGGTGTGGGCACTTGAAGCATTTGGAGCAGCTCATACTTTGCAGGAAATTCTTACTGTTAAGTCGGACGACGTTATTGGACGTGCCCGCACATACGAAGCAATTGTGAAAGGAGATAATATGCCTGCACCCGGAATACCCGAATCACTTAATGTGTTATTGCATGAGTTGAGAGGCTTGGGTTTGAGTGTCAATTTAGAATAACACCTCCGCTAGCTCTTCTTGACAGAAAGAGATAAAAGGTGATTTTTTAAGATTTTGTATAAATTGTCGGTTGTCAATTTATTATATAGTAAATAAAAATTTATGGCTCTTAAGACTGAAACAAAAACAAAGACAAGTTTTAATAAGATTTCTATCGGATTAGCATCTCCGGAAGAGATTTTAAAATTATCCAGCGGAGAGGTTCTCAAGCCGGAAACCATAAACTATCGGACTTATAAACCTGAGCGAGACGGACTGTTTTGTGAACGGATTTTTGGACCCACCAAGGATTATGAATGCCATTGTGGAAAGTATAAACGAATTCGTTATAAGGGAATTGTCTGCGACCGTTGTGGGGTTAAAGTAACGGAGAAAAAGGTACGTCGCGAGCGTGTGGGGCATATTCAATTGGTTGTTCCCGTTGCTCATATTTGGTACTTCCGTTCACTTCCCAACAAGATTGGACATTTACTGGGAATGCCTACCAAAAAATTGGATTCCATCATTTATTATGAGAAATATGTAATCATTCAAGCCGGAGCTGCTGATAATGGCGAAAATATTATTGATAATGAATTGATCACTGAAGAGGAATATCTGGATATCTTGGATACACTTCCTCGTGAAAATCAGATGCTTGAGGATACCGATCCCAATAAATTTATTGCCAAAATGGGTGCTGAAGCGATTTACGATATGCTTGCCAGACTCGACTTGGATGAATTGTCTTATGAATTGCGTCATAAAGCAAGCAATGACACTTCTCAACAACGTAAGAACGAGGCTTTGAAGCGTCTTCAGATCGTAGAGTCTTTCCGTGCCTCAAAAAATCGCAACAAACCGGAATGGATGATTATTAAGGTGGTGCCTGTGATTCCGCCTGAATTACGTCCGTTGGTTCCGCTTGACGGAGGTCGTTTTGCTACTTCCGATTTGAATGATTTGTATCGTCGTGTAATTATACGTAATAATCGTTTAAAGAGATTGATTGAGATTAAAGCACCGGAAGTGATTTTGAGGAATGAGAAACGCATGCTTCAGGAAGCTGTGGATTCTTTATTCGATAACTCACGCAAATCGAGCGCTGTTAAGACAGATGCCAATCGTCCGCTAAAATCTCTTTCAGATTCCTTAAAGGGTAAGCAGGGACGTTTCCGTCAGAATTTATTGGGTAAGCGTGTCGACTATTCAGCACGTTCGGTTATTGTAGTCGGACCGGAATTGAAAATGCACGAATGCGGAATCCCAAAAGACATGGCAGCTGAACTTTACAAACCGTTTGTAATCCGTAAGTTGATTGAACGCGGAATTGTAAAAACGGTTAAATCAGCGAAAAAAATTATCGACCGCAAAGATCCTGTTATCTGGGATATCCTGGAACATGTCATGAAAGGTCATCCTGTACTGCTGAACCGTGCTCCTACATTGCACAGACTCGGTATCCAGGCTTTCCAACCTAAAATGATTGAGGGTCAGGCCATTCAGTTGCATCCTCTGGCATGTACTGCATTTAATGCCGACTTTGATGGTGACCAGATGGCTGTGCATTTACCGTTAGGCAACAATGCAATTTTAGAAGCTCAACTGCTCATGCTTGCATCGCATAATATTTTGAACCCTGCCAATGGTGCTCCTATTACCGTGCCTTCTCAGGACATGGTGTTGGGCTTGTATTATATTACTAAGCCCAGAAATGGTGTTAAAGGTGAAGGGTTGATGTTTTATTCTCCTGAAGAAGCTGAAATTGCGTATAATGAAGGTAAAGTCGATTTGCATGCGAAAATCAAAGTACGTATCACTGAAAAGAACGCGGAAGGAAAAAAGGAAAGAAAGATTATCGATACCACGGTGGGTCGTATATTATTTAATAAATCTGTTCCTGAGGAGGTTGGATTTGTCAATCAACTGCTTTCCAGAAAATCCTTGAGAGATATTATTGGTAAGGTTATAGATGCTTGCGGTGTTTCACGTACCGCTCAGTTCCTTGACGAAATCAAAGATTTAGGTTTTGATATGGCATTTAAAGGAGGTTTGTCCTTTAATTTGGATGACGTGATCATTCCGGATGAAAAGAAGCAGATCATCAAAGATGCGAACGTGGAAGTTGAAGACATTATGAGTTTGTATAACAACGGGTTTATCACTACAAACGAACGCTATAACCAGATTATTGATACATGGACCCGGGCAAACTCCAAACTGTCAAATGTTTTAATCAATCGTTTATCTAATGACGATCAGGGCTTTAACTCTGTGTTCATGATGATTGACTCGGGTGCTCGCGGTTCAACCGTACAAATTAGCCAGCTTTCCGGTATGCGCGGGCTGATGGCAAAACCACAAAAATCAACAACCGAAGGTGGTCAGATTATTGAAAACCCGATTCTGTCTAACTTTAAGGAAGGTTTGTCAGTGTTGGAGTATTTTATTTCGACTCACGGTGCACGTAAAGGTTTGGCGGATACGGCGCTAAAAACTGCTGATGCCGGTTATTTGACCCGTCGCCTGGTTGATGTTTCACAGGACGTGGTTGTCACAGAAGAAGACTGTGGTACCTTACGCGGATTGGCGGCTGTTGAGTTGAAAAAGAATGAGGAGGTTAAAGTCTCCTTATATGAAAGAATATTAGGACGTGTTTCCGTTCATGATATTTACCATCCACATACTGGAGAAATAATGGTGGAAGCCGGACAACAAATCACTGAGTCATTGGCAGAAGCCATTGAGAATTCCCCGATTGAAAGGGTGGAAATCAGATCAGTACTTACCTGCGAATCTAAGAAAGGCGTTTGTGCGAAGTGTTACGGTAGAAATTTAGCTACCGGAAAAATGGTACACAAAGGAGAAGCTGTCGGTGTTATCGCTGCACAGTCTATCGGTGAGCCGGGTACACAGCTTACACTGCGTACTTTCCACGTGGGTGGTATTGCGTCCAACATTGCTTCTGAGTCGAAAATTACGCTGAAGTATGATTGCAGGATGGAGTTTGATGAATTGCGCACTGTAGCTGTTAAAGATGAATCCAACAATCAATACCATGTGGTGGTAAGCCGTTTGGCTGAGATGCGTGTGATTGATGTGAATACAGGTATTACGCTTACAACTCAGAACATACCTTATGGTTCGAAACTCTACGCGAAACACGGAGATTTAGGTAAAAAGGGACAGGTAGTCTGTGAGTGGGATCCTTTCAATGCAGTCATCATTTCTGAAAACGATGGTGTGATTGAATTTGAGGACGTGATCGAAAATATAACGTTTAAAACCGAAGTTGACGAGACAACAGGTTTGCGTGAGAAAATTATTGTAGAAACAAAGGATCGTAGCAAAGTACCCAGTGCCAATATTTTGGATAAAAAGGGTGAAGTAATCAGAACCTACAATTTGCCCGTTGGTGCTCACCTTGTACTTAATGACGGTGACTCTATCAAGGCGGGGCAGATGCTTGTGAAGATACCTCGCGCTGTTGGTAAAACCGGTGATATTACAGGTGGTCTTCCACGAGTGACTGAACTGTTTGAGGCCCGGAACCCGTCGAATCCGGCAGTGGTTGCTGAAATTGACGGAGAGGTAAGCTTTGGTAAGATTAAACGCGGTAACCGCGAAGTGAGTGTTACTTCAAAATCGGGAGAAGAAAAGAAGTACATGATCCCGCTGTCGAAGCAAATTCTCGTGCAAGAGAATGATTTTGTTCGTGCCGGTACTCCGCTCTCCGATGGTGCTATCACGCCTGCCGATATCTTGTTGATCAAAGGTCCGACCGAAGTGCA
>JAAYQF010000049.1 GCA_012519425.1 Bacteroidales bacterium
AATGCCAAATATTTTGTACTTTTGTAGGCACTTTTCAGAACACATTTATATAGATATCATGTCAAAAAATAAATTGAACTTATTAGTTGATTTTCCGGAAGTTACTACTGAAGAATGGATGGAAGTAATAAAGGCTGATTTGAAAGGAGCCGATTTTGATAAAAAATTATTATGGAAAACCAATGAGGGTTTTAATGTAAAACCCTTTTATCGTGCAGAAGACATTAAGGGATTGACAACAACCGAGGCTGAGCCGGGAAAGTTCCCATATGTACGTGGAACCAAATCCGATAACAATTGGTTTGTTCGTCAGGATATAGTGGTGAAAGAGGTGGCTGCTGCCAATAAAAAAGCAGTCGAATTGCTTGACAAAGGGGTTAACTCTTTCTATTTCAACATCTGTAAAAAAGAAAATCTTTCTCTTGAATTTATTACAAAACTTTTGGACAAAATACCGGCTAATAAACTGGAGTTGAACTTCAAAACTTGTTCTAACAAAACAGTTGAGCTGGTTAATCTTTTAATAGAGTATTTTGAACAAAAGCAATACAATGTGTTGGAACTACACGGGTCAGTGAATTTTGACCCCATCAACAACATGTTATCTTGTGGTAAGAAGTACACTGCTGAAGAGATGTCTGTGATGCTGGAAGCAGTTGCTACAGCTTCGGCTAAATTGCCATTCTACCGTGTCGTTGGTGTAAATGCCATCAGTCTGAGCAATGCCGGTGCATATGTAGCCCAGGAGTTAGGTTATGCATTGGCCTGGGGAAATCAGTATTTGTCCATGATGATTGAAAAGGGCGTAGACACTCAGATGGCTGCCAAAAAAATCAAATTCAATTTCGGTGTGGGTAGCAATTACTTTATGGAAATTGCAAAATTCCGTGCTGCTAAATGGTTGTGGGCTTTGATCGTGAAAGCTTATGCACCTGTCTGCAGGCGACCGGATTGTCCGGAAACAGTAGATGGTATTTGCTATTGTGCCATGAAGATTCGGATGCATGCGGAAACTTCGTCTTTCAATAAAACAATTTTTGACCCCTACGTGAATATGTTGCGTACACAAACAGAAGCCATGAGCGCTTCTTTGGGCGGCGTAAATTCCATGACGGTATTGCCTTTCGATACTCCTTACAAGGAATCTGACGAGTTCTCCGAAAGAATAGCCCGCAACCAACAATTATTGCTGAAAGAAGAATCGAATTTTGATAAGATTGTTGACCCGGGAGCAGGTTCTTATTATATTGAAAATCTGACTAATGAAATTGCACAGCAGGCCTGGAATCTGTTTTTGGAGATAGAAGAAAACGGCGGTTTCCTGGCAAATGTAGTATCTAATAAGGTACAAAGAGATTTGAAAGCAACGGCTGAGAACCGGTTAAAAAATATATCTTCCCGTAGGGAGGTGTTGTTGGGAACCAACCAGTTCCCCAATTTTGATGAAGTGTCCGGCTTAGGAGATATCTCGCCTAAGGGATGTGCAAAGAAATCTAAAGGATGTTCAAAGGAAAGTGATATAGAGACATTAAAAATTGTACGTGGTGCGGAAGAGTTTGAAAAATTACGCTTTGCTACGGAATCGGCAACCAAACGTCCAAAGGTCTTTATGCTGACCATAGGTAACTTAGCCATGCGTTTGGCTCGCGCTCAATTCTCATCTAATTTCTTTGCTTGCGCAGGATATGAAATTATTGATAATTTGGGATTTGCTTCCGTAAAAGAGGGCGTAGCTGCTGCTCGTAAAGCTAAAGCCGATATTATTGTATTGTGTTCCAGCGACGATGAATATGCCGAATATGCACCACAGGCTTATGAGCTGACAAAAAATCAGGAGATTTTAGTGGTGGCGGGTGCACCGGCTTGTATGGATGAATTAAAAGCGCAAGGAATCGTTCATTTTATACATGTGAGAACCAATGTGTTGGAATCTTTAAAAAGCTTCAATGCGTTGTTAAACATATAAATCTCCGATAATCAATAATTTTTGCATGAAGACTTCTTTGAAAAACTGGATATTGGCAGTTCGCCCATGGTCATTCCCTGCGTCAACTATGCCGGTGATACTGACTATTTCCTATGTTTTTTACAAGCAGTATTTTATAGCAGCGGAAATTAATTGGTGGTTTGGACTGATGGCATTGATAGGGGTTATGTTTTTACACGCAGGTGGAAATCTTATCAGTGATTATTATGATTTTAAGAATCAGGTTGACAGGAAAGAATCTTTTGGCTCCGAACGTTTGTTGGTACAAGGGGTTTTTCAGCCGCGAACTTACACCAGGTACGGACTGATTCTTATAGCGATAGGTTCGGTGATAGGTCTTTTGTTGACTTATCACACCGGAGCAGCATTGTTGTGGATTGGTCTGACAGGCGTATTGGGTGCCCTGTGCTATTCCTTTTTAAAAGCCAGAGCTTTGGGCGACTTGTTGATATTTATTCTCTATGGTCCCATGATTGGCTTGGGTACGGCTTATGTGTTGACCTCTCAACTGATGTGGGAAGTGTTGTTGCTGAATGTGCCGGTGGCTATGTTGGTAGTTAATATTCTGCATGCCAATAACACACGTGACATCAAACATGACGCAGAAGCACGTATCAAATCACAGGCTATGCTCTTAGGCATCACAGGCTCAAAGATTCAATACGTGGTGTTGGCCCTGGGTGCCTATCTGATGATAATATTGATGAATGTATTGGGCATGATTCATCCCATCACGTTAATTACTTTGATATCTCTGCCGATTGCGATTAGAAATATTAAGTTGATGATGAAAGCTACAACAGAGACACTTGAACTCATAAAAGATTTGGATGGTATGTCAGCACAGTTGGTGATGATATTTTCCATGCTTTTCACTGTTTTGAATGTAATCGCTTATTTCTTATGAAACGAACCATAATAGCCATACTCGTCGTATTTGCACTGTGGTTTTTCATGTTTTCGCCATGGACGGCGAGTTTGATTAATTTCTGGGTGGCTATGAGCATTTCAGCATTGGTGTTGATACGAATGAGTTGTGCATCTGTGAAAGACTTCTTGCATCAATTTAATTTTTCAGTCAAGGAGGTCACTTTAGGATTAGTTTCAGCGGCTGCTCTTTACGGTATTTTTTATCTTGGCAATTACCTATCAACAGCATGGTTTGATTTTGCCAAACCTCAGATTGGAAGTATTTATACCCTGAAAGCAGGAACCAATCCTTATGTGATAGGAATATTATTAATAGCATTGATAGCTCCTGCAGAGGAAATTTTTTGGAGAGGATTTATCCAACGCGCCATAGGCGTAAAATATGGCGATTGGATTGCTTTTTTTACAACCACCCTCATTTATGCTTTCGTGCATATTTGGTCGTTTAATTTCATGTTGATCATGGCGGCTTTGGTATGCGGAGCTTTTTGGGGCTTATTGTTCATTTATAATAAAAAAAATATTACAGCATTAATTATATCACACGCAGTGTGGGATGTGATGGTGTTTATTGTGGTGCCGATAGTTTAGAGTAAAGAACAAAGACGAAGTTATTTTTAGTAGTTAGTAGCTGGTAGTTAGTAGTTAGTAGCTGGTAATTAGGAAGTTATAGAAGTTAAAGAAGTTAGGGAAGTTAATGAGTTCCGGGGTCACGTGGTCGTTCATCGCTCTTCGCTCTTCGCTCTTCGTTCTTAGTTTTTAGTTCATCGTTTATCGTTCTTAGTTTTTAGTTTTTCGTTCTTAGTTAAAATAAAATGAACCCAAATTTCAAATCAATTAAAATCAAAGATTTCACAGCATTTAAAGCTGTTGAAAAACCGGAATCAAGTTGGTTAACGCCGGAACAAATTCCGGTGAAGCCGTATTACACAAAGGAAGATTTGGAAGGTATGGAGCATCTGAATTATGCTGCCGGAATTCCTCCTTACTTAAGAGGTCCTTATTCCACCATGTATGCCATGCGTCCTTGGACCATTAGGCAATATGCCGGTTTCTCGACAGCAGAGGAATCCAATGCTTTTTATCGTCGCAACTTGGCTGCCGGTCAAAAGGGATTGTCGGTCGCTTTCGACCTGGCAACGCACCGCGGCTACGATGCCGACCACGAAAGGGTAGTGGGAGATGTCGGAAAAGCAGGAGTGTCCATCTGTTCTGTGGAAGACATGAAAGTGCTGTTCGATGGCATTCCATTGAATAAAATGTCGGTGTCCATGACCATGAACGGAGCGGTGTTACCTATCTTGGCATTTTATATCAATGCCGGCCTGGAGCAAGGCGCCAAATTGGAAGAAATGGCAGGAACCATCCAGAATGACATTTTGAAAGAATTTATGGTGCGTAACACTTATATTTATCCACCTAAATTCTCGATGAAGATCGTCGCTGATATTTTTGAATATACTTCCAAGTACATGCCCAAATTCAACTCGATTTCCATTTCCGGATATCACATGCAGGAAGCCGGTGCTACCGCCGACATTGAACTGGCCTATACCTTAGCAGATGGCTTGGAATATTTACGTGCCGGTATCAATGCCGGGATGGACATAGATACTTTTGCACCACGCTTGTCTTTCTTTTGGGCGATTGGTATGAACCATTTTATGGAGATAGCCAAGATGCGTGCTGCACGCTTGCTTTGGGCAAAAATCGTTAAACAGTTCAATCCGAAAAATCCAAAGTCTTTGGCCTTGCGTACCCACTCACAAACGTCGGGTTGGTCGTTGACCGAGCAAGATCCTTTCAACAATGTGGGACGTACCTGTATAGAAGCGATGGCAGCGGTATTGGGACATACGCAATCTTTGCACACCAATGCTTTGGATGAGGCAATTGCATTGCCCACTGATTTTTCAGCAAGAATTGCGAGAAATACACAGATTTACATACAGCAGGAGACAGAGGTAACGAGAGAAGTTGACCCATGGGCAGGTTCCTATTATGTGGAATCCTTGACCAAAGAAATTGCCGAAAGAGCCTGGGAGTTAATCGAAGAAGTTGAAAAATTGGGTGGTATGGCAGCAGCCATTGAGACAGGCATTCCCAAGATGCGCATTGAAGAAGCTGCAGCCCGCACGCAGGCTCGCATCGACTCCGGTCAGCAGGTGATAGTGGGTGTGAATAACTACCGTTTAGAAAAAGAAGATCCTATTGATATATTGGAAGTTGACAATACTGCCGTACGTACGCAACAGATTGAAAGATTGAAAGCTTTGAGAGCCAATCGAGACGAAGCAGCGGTACAAAAGGCTTTGGCGGCTATTACCGAATGTGCCAGAACGGGTAAAGGTAATTTGTTGGAATTATCCGTTGAAGCAGCAAGGGTGAGAGCCAGCCTGGGAGAAATTTCAGATGCCTGCGAAGCAGTCGTAGGACGTTATAAAGCAACAATTAGAACCATTTCAGGCGTGTATTCATCAGAGATAAAAAAAGATTCCGACTTTCAAAAAGCGTGTGAGTTGACGGATCAATTCGCCAAAAAGGAAGGTCGCAGACCGCGTATCATGGTTGCCAAGATGGGACAAGACGGCCATGACAGGGGTGCAAAAGTAGTAGCTACCGGTTATGCTGATTGTGGGTTCGATGTGGACATGGGACCTTTGTTTCAGACGCCGGCAGAAGCGGCCAAGCAGGCGGTGGAAAATGACGTGCATATCATGGGTGTATCATCCCTGGCAGCAGGTCACAAAACATTGGTTCCTCAGGTTATCGAAGAACTGAAGAAATTGGGTAGGGAAGATATTTTGGTAATTGCAGGCGGTGTGATCCCTGCCCAGGATTATGATTTTCTTTTCAAAGCCGGTGTTGCAGCTATTTTCGGGCCCGGAACATCTGTAGCTAAGGCTGCTTGTGAAATTATGGAAATTTTATTGGAAGAGTAAGGGTACAGTCGTTCATATCAAACTTTTATTTACTTTTGTACATTGATCATTGTATGAAATTGAGCAGTGGTTTTTTTACATTCGTAACAGTATAAAATTGTGATATAAGTTCCATACGAAAACTTAAAAATAAACCAAAATCGTATGAGAGAAAATTTTTGGAAATTAGTCTTTGATAACCCGATTATGGGTTTTGCTTATCATCGAATTGTGTTGGATGATGAGGGAAAGCCGGTAGATTTTGTTTTCCTGGAACTGAATGAAGCTTTTGAAAGGATAACGGGACTATCACGAAAGAATCTGATCAACAAATATGGAACTGTAGTTATTCCGGAAATTGTCACTAGTGGTTTGTCCGATATAATCAAGTTATATGGGGAAATTGCACTCAACAATGGCACTTACGTCTATGAAGAATATTCTCAGACATTGAAGAAATGGTATAGAACATATGTTTTTTCTCCTGAGAAGTATTATTTTACATCTTTATCTATAGATATCACGGAACAGAAGGAATCGGCGGATTTACTCAAAAGGTACATGGTTGCCGTTGAACAGAGCCCGGCATCGGTGGTGTTAACGGATTTAGATGCTAACATTACTTATACCAACAGGAGGTTTACGGAAATTACCGGTTATACCAAAGAAGAAGCCAAGGGAAAAAATCCGAGGATCTTACAGTCAGGTGAACATTCTGAAGAGTTCTATAAGGGCTTATGGAAAACTCTTTTGTCGGGTAAAGTTTGGTCAGGTGCTTTTCGGAATAAGAGAAAAAATGGCGAGTTGTTTTGGGAAGAAGCGACGATAACTCCCATTTTTAACATAAAGGGAGAGATTGTCAGTTATTTAGCCCTTAAGGAAGACGTTACAAGACGAATGTTAGCGGAAAGACAAATTCACAGATTGTCCAGGGTGGTGGAACAAAGTCCGAATATGATTTTAATCACCAATTTGGATTTTGAAATTGAATTTGTGAATGATTCATTTGTGGAAATATCCGGATATTCAGCCAAAGAAATTGTGGGTAAGCAATTTAAATTGTTGAAATTAGCAAAAGCAAATGAAGACGAATATAAAGATTTTTGGAAGGTTTTAAACTCCGGTAAGGTGTGGTCGGGTGAACGTATCGATAAACGTAAAAATGGAGAATTATACTGGCAACAAGTGTTTGTTAGTCTTATTTTTGATAAAAAAAACAAAATTATCAATTATGTTGCCACCATGCAAGATATCAGTGATAGGAAAAAAGTTGAAGAAAGGCTTCAGGAATTAAACCTAAACTTAGAACAGAAAGTGCTGGAGAGAACATCTGAACTGTCGATAACCAACGAGTTTCTGATGCGTGAAATGGTCAACAGGAAAAAGAATGAGGCTGAATTGAAGATAGCAAGAGATGAAGCTGAAAGATCCAACAGAGCAAAAAGTGAATTTATTTCGAGGATGAGCCATGAACTTCGAACTCCCATGAATTCCATTTTGGGTTTTGCGCAATTGTTTTCTATGGGTACGCTCACCGAAACACAACGCAAAGGTGTGGATCACATCCTGAATAGTGGCAAACATCTTCTTAGGCTTATCAATGAAGTCCTGGATATTTCAAAAATCGAATCCGGAAAATTCTCCATGAGCGTAGAGGAGGTCAATGTAAATGAAAGTATTTTGGAAGCTATTGATTTGGTGTACCCATTAACTACTCTTCCACAAGTTTCTATTCAATACGAATCGGGGAATCAGGATGAACTTTATGTGAAAGCTGACAAACAACGTTTGATTCAGATATTAGTCAATATCCTCAATAATGCCATCAAGTATAATAAACAGGGGGGGACTGTAACAGTAACAACAAAATATGAAAAAACTGCAGAGGGAATCGACGATAATGTAATTATCGGTATTCATGATACCGGAATCGGTATAACAGAAGAGGATTTGAAGAAATTGTTTATTCCTTTTGAACGTTCCGGAAATCTGAAAACTCAAGTTGAAGGCACTGGTTTGGGATTGTCTATCGCCAAAGAATTGGCAGGTTTGCTCCAAGGTGAAATCTATGTTGAAAGTGAGATAGATGTTGGTAGTAGTTTTTATGTGAAGTTGCCCCATGTTCATTATGTAAAGAGAAAGATTGGTAAACCCGTACCTTCGGACACATCCGGTGAAGATGCTGCAACATCCGCAGGTACAGTTTTATACATAGAAGATAATTACTCAAACATAGAATTGATTGAGCAGATTTTTACTGCACATCGCCCTAACCTGTCACTTATTCTTCATAAGAGTGGAAATGATGTGGTGGATTTGGTCTTGAAATATGATCCGTATTTGATTTTATTGGATCTTGACTTGCCCAGTGTTCACGGTAGTAAAATCGTTCAGAGTTTAAAAGGGAACGAACAAACACGGCACATTCCTATCGTCATCATTAGTGCTGACGCCACGAGTCATCAGATACGGAAGATGTTCCGTTTAGGTGTGAATGGTTATTTGACGAAACCGATTGATGTTCAGGAGTTTTTAGCTGAAATAGATAAATATTAAATATGTAAACTTCAAAGTTATACAACAATAATAATTGGAACCTATGATAGAACACAATTTAAAAAACGCCAAAATTTTAATTATAGATGACCTTGAGTCCAATATCGACGTTTTACGTGGACTACTTGAGATGGAAGGCTATACAGACATTAAGAGTATTACGGATTCTCGTAAAGCGGTTGAAACGGTTAACACCTATGATCCGGATCTGATTTTGTTGGATTTGATGATGCCGCACGTGGACGGATATGAGGTTATGGAGAAATTAAAGGAAGAAAGGTTAAAGTCTTTGACACCCGGTAAATTCTTACCTATTTTGGTATTAACAGCCGACATCACTACTCAGGCTAAACATAAAGCTTTAAGATCGGGAGCCAAAGATTTTTTATCCAAACCTTTCGACTTAATTGAAGTGAGTTATCGCATTAAAAATTTATTGGAAACTCAGTATTTATACCAACAGTTGAAAAGCCGTAATGTCGTATTGGAAGAGAAAGTAATCGAATTTCTCAAAATTATGGACGATTGGTATAAGTAAGACTGTTTTAGACCTTGATGTCCTTGATCATCAGTTGAATATTTGTGTTTCCCATATAGGTGTTTTCTTCCAGAGTGTAGCAAATATCCAGGGGTTTCATGGATTTGAGATGGTCGTTAAATTCATGCATCCCGAAGGCAATACCGTTCATTACATTTTCGGAGCTTGAGTCAACCAATTCAAGCTTCAGATGTTCCTGATCCTTGCCAACCAAGCGACTGGAGCCGTAATCCATCACCTTTTTCGTTACAAATACAGGATTCATGTTGCCGGGTCCGAAAGGACCGAACTGTTTGAGTACGTTGAAAAATTTAGGTGTGATATCTTTAAAGGTAATGATGGCATCCACATCAATTTGCGGTGATAGTTGCTCCTGAGTGATGTTTGCAGAAACGTAGGCTTCGAAGCGCTCGGCGAACTGCTCAATATTTTCTTCTTTCAGGGTTAATCCGGCAGCATAGCGATGTCCGCCAAAATTTTCCAATAAATCACGACAGGAATCAATGGCGCTGTATATGTCGAATCCGGGGACAGAGCGGGCGGATCCGG
>JAAYQF010000050.1 GCA_012519425.1 Bacteroidales bacterium
AATTCGACCGGAAGAGGAATCAAATTACACCTGTGGTATTCCTTTGATGGTAAATCATGTGAATTACGGACTTATGTTGACTTCTGCTGACATTAAGCTCCCGTACCGAAATATCTCAAATGATTTTTTTAAAATTTCAGCTGCTGCTTTGAATCAATTGACACTTGCGAGCTTAGTGGCTAAAATGAAATCCACAAAAGGAACAAATTGGACAACGGATTACTGGAAAACTTTCCGGAATAATGATGCATCGCCACAACAATATGGTTTAGTATCTGGATGGGCAATGCACAGAGAAAATGTTTTGCTTTACCAATTTTTTGGTTCAATAAACACAGGCTATTTGGACACTTCAGAGGCTAAAAGAATAAAAACTACAAACTTACGAGATTATATAAACATGTTTAATGATTTACGTACAATAGGCTGCTCGAACCAATCAATAGAAAAGGCCCTGTGTTCAAAATCAGTTTTACAATTTCGTGATGACCTGATTGCATTATATCCCAATAAAAGTCAGCAAATAAAAAATACTATCCAAAACATTGTTGGAAATATCACAATTGTAACGTATAATTTATATCGTAGTTTTCCACATAACACGCAATCTGATCGCATTCCTCAATTTGCAAGTATAATTAAATCCTGCAATCCGGATTTAGTTGCATTACAAGAGGTTAGGGGAGCTGACAATTTAAATCAATTAAAAAATGCAATCCAAATAGAGGGGAAAAGATTCAATACGATGCTGCTTTATGGAATTGGATTATTATGGAATTCAAGGTTAGGAACCCCCAAAATTACCAGTAAATCAATAAGTCCCAGCATCCATTCAACCGACACAGAAACACGGGCTTATATGATTGCAGAATTTGAAGACTTTTATTTCATCTCTACACATTACAGCACGGATGCAAATGAGAGAAACAAAATGTCCGCGGATATTATTACATTTGCAAAAACCACTACAAAGCCCGTTTATATAGCCGGAGACTTAAATGCAACTCCTAATGAACAATCAATTATTTATTTGACAAACAACAATTTTGTGTTGCTCAATGATATCAATCATAAAACTTATTCTGTCATTGCTCCGAGTAAATTAATTGATTTAATACTAGGATATAAGAAAAACTCAACATCACACTCAATTGTGTCAAGAGGAATTCCTGTGTTTCCAAATGAAGAAATGAAATCCATATCTGATCACTTTCCTTATTATGTTACAGTTAATATAAATGATTAAACTTATGAAAAAAACACCAATATTAATCTTCGCTTTTCTCTGTTTTTTACCTATAAATGCTCAAGACACCATCACGTTAAAAAATGGAGACACAATTATTGCCAATATTATTGAAAGGAGTAATACTGCTGTTAAATACACTTCAAATGACATGTATGGTAAAGATACCACTTCTTTGTTGAAACTTAATATGATCCATGCAATTCAATATGATAAAAAAACCTTAAATACCCTATGTTCACAAAATCCAAGAAAGAATTATCCTTTTGGTATCAATGCCGGTATTGGAACAAGAATGGAAGATGCCATTATTCTATATACTGTTAGCGCCGATTATCTTATTTCCCCTAATATAAGTGCTGAGGTTAATTATGGAAAAGGAATGGACATAGTGTACAAAAAATTTGTATTGAACTATTATACAATAGGAGGTAAATACTGGACATCAAACAAATACAGCAAAAGTGGATTTTCCGGCTTTATCGGTTTATTTTATGGTGGCGGATATGGATCAAATATTTTTGAAATCCCTGTCGGTGTAAATTATATATTTAAAGCCGGGTTACAAACGTCTTTTCAACTGTGTTACACATATCACCCTCAATTACGACACGGAGTTCCAAATCTTGAATTCAGGATCGGATGGCGGTTTAAACTCCCCAAGAAGAAGCAATAAAATAGATGGTTGTAGTATAATCAATGAATCACTTTCAAATTGTCATGGCGGTGTCTCATAAGTGCCCAACTGCTGCGTTACTTGCGATATTCGGGCTCAGTCACATACTTCAGTATGCTCCTTCGCCCTCAATCTCAGCGACTTGCATTTGGACACTTCTAAGACACCTTACAATTTTTGCTTGAACATTTACTTTTGAGACAGCCCCTAAAGAAACAATTTTATGAAAAAATCAATTTTAATAACACTCTCACTTTTGGTTTGCATGACCCATATGAGTGCTCAAGACTCTCTTCTATTGGAAAATGATGGAGATATGGATGTTTCAAATATGTTAGATCTTGAAAATCCAAGAAGCTTATATCGTTGTGGCATTAACGGCAGCGTTATTTTTAATGCTTTCTTGTGTTGGGGATACGGATTAGATTATTTCTTCACACCGAATATCAGTGCGGAAATCAACGTTGGGGTACTTGCAGACCGACATATGGATCATTATTACGACATCGGCTTCAAATACTGGTTTGTCAATAAAAACAGCAGGAACAGGTTTTCCCCCTTTTTGGGTTTAGCATACCAAAAACACGGATTTGTATTTGATGGTGAAATTTATGATGGGGTCGTTGTTATGGACATTGACAACTATACCATGATCAAAGTACCATTTGGAGCAGGATATTTTGGCAAAAATGGATTTTTTACATCAATTCAACTGAGTATGGGTGATCTGTTATCATTTAGACTAGCTTACTTAGAAGCAGCCCTGAAAGTTGGCTGGCGATTTAAATGACAAATATTTTCTTATAAAAATGGAACGTATGATTAGGAGCTTAGCTGTCAAGAAGCATTTAATAATCATGACACTATTATTTTGCTTAATAAATATCACGGCACAACATCCAAGTAATGTATATCGCTTTGGAATCCATGGTAGTGCCACTTACAACAACTACTTTAGGGATATTCGTTTAATTCAAATTTTAAAGCAAGATTGATAGAGATCTCATCATGATATCAGTCTTGCTTTTTCCTTTTTTTGAAGTTTTTCTTTTTTGTTGGTGTTTTTCGGATTTTTTCGAC
>JAAYQF010000051.1 GCA_012519425.1 Bacteroidales bacterium
ACCATTTACTGCAGAACCTAAATATCCAAAACGGGATGGAGCTATTATACGATTTTTCCCAAATCTACTTTTAACATTCTCACAGGCCTGGTCATAACCACCAAACAAGCCGTGAACAGATAAAATAACTTCACCTTGTCCTTCATCTATAAAGGTTATTTTGCCGTATGATAAATCTAATTCTGTTTTATTACAGGAGTTCAGTTTTTCTTTGGCTTTCTTTAAATCTAAATAACACCTAATTCCTTGTATCAGAAGATATATGGCTAATATCACTATGGTGGTAAGAAAGATTTTTTTCATATTTATTCTTTTTTTATATAACCAACATTATTTGTTGTTTACAGAATACAGTTGACGAAGTGGTTTCAGAAGCACTATCACCAACAATAGTACGCCGTAGAAAAAATAAAAAGAATGTAGCCAATGAAATCCACGCATAAAATAGACCTCCATGTAAATCCAAATCATAAGTGCAAAACCTGTGTAAACCGACCAAGACCACGACCAATGCATATCGGAAAATATATTTACCATCTGAGCTAGTTTACAATCTTTTCGTTTCAATAATCCCCAAACAACAAAAATCGGCATCAATCCGAGCACTATAAACAAAATCAGTCCGGGTATAAAAAAGTTTCGAAAAGGCGAATGTTGTAACATTAATTCGGGTGTCATTCCCATCCACCCTTCGGGAAATATTAAAAATGCACCGCCACCAAATAAAGCTCCTGCCGAAAGGAAGAGTAAAAGTCCGACTAAAAGATTTCGAGTTTTCATAACGATGATTTTATTTAGTGTAACGATTGCAGCATGGTCAATTAATGTGTCCTGAAATATATTGTCATTGTGTGAAAATTATGAAATACCAGAAAGATAATTGCTGTTGAAATAAAAAACCAGCGCCTATAAGGCAAATTAAAATAAAATGAACTCCCGATAAGCCCGATTCCTGTTAACCAAAGCAATGGGGTGTATGCAGGTGCCATAAATCCAAAGATATTATTACTCCAGTTGCTGTCAGGAAGGTAAATCAAAACAAGCCAAGAAACAAAGTATAATAGTGTTCCGCCTAGATATAAAATAACTCCCCGTTTCTGTGTCAATGTCGAAATGCTTAGAGGCATCAGTAAAGCAAGTATGAAAATCAATGTCCTGGAAATATTTTCAGCATATTTCAACCAGACAGGAATGTCTTTCCAAAATATTTCCGGCTGATATTCATGGGGCAATTTGTCCATAAAGACAATATTCCATATCATAATCGGAAGGAGCAAGAGAAAACAATTCAGCAAATATGTTTTTATAGTTTCAACAGTCGTTCTATTGTCGTTCATGCCGTATTTGTTGCAACGTTTGTTTTAAATATTAAACCATATTTTATCGACAACTCCCCTAAAATATTCATAGTCGCCTTCCGGCAGATGCCAGATCACTTTCACTTTTTCGGCAATTTTTAATTTGTCCTGCGATTTATAGCTATCTACAACAACCGAAAACTTTACTTTCTCATAAGTATTTTTGCCGGTTGTGAAATAACGATCCAATGTTTCAAAATGGGTAAACAGTCCTTCTTCATTAAAATAGAATGTCCCTGAAACTTCAAGTCCGTTATCTGTGAGTGTTCCCCGAACCGAATAATCATCTATCTGTTCCCATTTTACATTGTCTGATAGCAGGTAACCCGGAATAAACGTAAATTCGCAAAAAGTTGATATAAGCGCCGATTGTGCAACTTCTTTACTGTTATCATAAGCTACTTTTATCAAATTCAGCAGCTTTACGTTCATTTCTCCATAACCATCCCGATATAGATCTTTTGCTGCCACCGGCATACCGGAAATTTTCATGTAAGCAACCCTTCCTATTGGCTTCACGGAATTGAATTGCATGGTGTGAAGTTTTATCCAATCCTTATTTGGTAACATTTTTAGCCAAGACTCCGTCCAATACACATTGGCATTTATAGGAACAGGCGTATTGATGTATCCACAAACACGAAGGTATTTTTTTAAAGGTTCGGGTAGGTTGTTTATTAAATCTTCAGTAAATACTTCAATCTCATATTCCTTATTCCTTTCAGTAAATTCGGATTTATCTTTTATAAAAACGCTTTTCATATCGGTGCAATTTGTAAAAATCAGCAACACTGATAACACTGATAATATTCTCTTCATTCCAAATTTAGTTTATTGTGTTTAAACACTTAAATTTATTAACAATGACGCCATTAATCCCATAAAATTACCTGCCATGTGGGTAAGAATTGCATACGCATTGTTATCATATTTCTCCTGATAATAACCGGCAATTAATCCAAGAGTAAATGTCACTAAAAGGGTTCTGGTCAGGAAGAAAGCTCCTGCACCTGTTGCCATCAAGTTTAAATGAACCAAGCCAAACGCCAGTGCTCCAATAATTACGGGCAAGCTAATATGCCTTTTAAAGATTTTTATTCCTCTGTCTTTCAGTGGGGCTAATATATTTTGAAGAAAACCCCGAAACAAAACTTCTTCTACCACGCTTGCGTAGATAAATACGAAAAGAAAAAACTGCAACGGCGACATTACATCAAAGGCATAATGCGATTCTGCTTTGATTCCAAAGATATTTCCTATAATAGTCATAAGAACATTGACTATTACAGCTGCCAAGAACCCAAACAACATCGGTTTCAGTGTCTTTTTGAACTTTGGCACTGAAATTTTATAATTCACATACTTTTTAAGACCACAAATCAAAGCAATTGAAAGTATCAGTATAAGCGTGTCACCCCAAAAGGATTTAGGAATAAATTCAATGTTGATTTGTAATTTTCTACTAACAAATGATGATATTAGAAATACTATCGCTGTTAATAATATTCCCCAAATCAGTCTTTCACTGTTTTTCATAATCTATCCTGTTTTATGATTATTATCCTTTAATAACCAAGCTCTTAAGTAGTTATTGTTTTTACATTATTACTGCTGCGAACAATCAGCCAAATAGCAAAAGCCACTTCCCAAAATCCACCGAGACCGAGAAGATACATGCTCCACGCTTTTCCAAACAGCTCCGTAAAGTAACCAAAGGCAAAAACAGCGTAACCCATCACTCCCCATATTCCCAGCCAGGACGGTACAATTTTGTATTTTAGTAATGTCAAGCACATAGGAATGCTGCCAATTCCTAACACCAACATAGCAAGAACATATCCCGGATTACCTGATACACTTCTGCTTAAGAATATTGTTAAGAGAGCTAAGGCTTCAAATATTCTTGTAAAAAGATAAATGTTGCCAACTAACGGATTGTACAGATTCAATGTTTTTCTTAATAAAATCCCGATAAAGAGTACCATTACCGAGTTTGCAACAATCAACAATACACCTAAATATTTTACGGGATTATTTGTGCTTTCGAAAAAGGGTCTTCCAAATCCATAGGCTAAAAAAGCGAACAGAAAGAAAGTCCCGATAATCCGGGCGTCAAAAATTTGATTTGAATTGCTATTACTTTTCATGTGTTTGTATTGTTTTAGTTAAAGACCATATGGAACACTCACATAATATATAACTATGCTCCCGGGTGTCAGGTTTAGATTGACATGTTTGTTTCATTTCTTTAATAAAACCCATGGTAGCAGCCGGTTCAATATCTTGAAACAGCGAATCAGTGTAAAATGAGAGAAAGAAAGAGGCGCCTGTTGCAATAATTAGCAGTAAGCTTTTCATTTTTTCTTGCTTATAGAAAAATTGATTCTATACGTAACCATTGGGAAAAAGCCCTGTAACAACATTTCTTCATAAGTGCCCGTATTAATATCATAAAAGAGACCATAAAGATTTTTTCTATCTGTCAGGTTTTGGAGATCAACAAATAATTCACCTGTAAACTTCTCCCAGTTTTTCCTGAAACCCATTCGCAGGTCAATTCTGAAATAGTTACGTACTTGCAATTCATTCACGCGGGTATTGTCGTACACCACCCTGCGCTCCAATCTACTTTGATCTTCCAACACAGGAGTGTAACGGGTGCCGCCTGCCAATGATCCCTTTACATCAGCAAAGATCGTCCACCCTTTCTTAAGTGGTAATTCGTAACCCGATGCAAGATTAAAGAGATATTTCCCGTCGAAAATGGTACTCCACTCCTTTTTATTAAATCCGTTTGTGTATGTTGATCTGTAAATGGTGGAATTAAACAGGAGATAGTAATTGTTACTCATGAACTTTTCGATGGTAAATTCCACTCCGTAATTTTTCCCTGTTCCTTTATTTACAAGATTCCCCTCCCGCATAATTACATTGTCACCTGCGCCCCCTATCTGCAACATGGTATAAGTCGCGTCAGGATCATTTTTTACAGGTATATTATAAAGCCGCTGATAGTAAGTTTCCACTTTGAAATGCCAATCGGGAGCAAAAGCCCAATCATACGAAAAGTCGGTATGTGCACTTTTCATAAACCCGAGCATCTTGTTGCTGAACTCAATTTCACCTCCAGGAGTCAGGGTCCGGATGAAATAGAATGAACGTGGGATCATCTGGCTGTAATGTCCGCCTGCTAACGCCAAAGTGTGCTTTGGCGCAGGTGTGTAACGAAAACCAAACCGTGGCTCGACTGCATACGTTTTGTTTAAATGAAGATACATCCCATGGACTCCACCCGTCAGCAACGATTTCGATGTTATATTATGTCTGTATTGAGCATAGGCTCGCGCAAGACTAAAAGTTCCTTTCTCATCAACATTGGTAAAAAGTCCTCTCTCATCACTGAATGACTCTTTTTCAAGATATTTCACATTGTATAAGTCATACTTCACCCCTGTCTCTACTAACGAGTAGTAGGTAAATCGATGCTCCAGTTTAGTGTGCAGCGAATATTTATCCTCCAGTGCATTCTCGTCCCAAAGCGTTTTCCACTCCGCATCAGGCTGTACAAGAGACATTGTATCTACCGGCATATGGGTATCACTTCTTACGAAGGAGAGTAGCGTAGTAAGTTTTGTTTTCGGTGTAAAATCAACGCTGTGAGTAGTCCCTGCTATCAATGTTTTTGATTTTACAGCTATTCGTTGATCCATTTTTTGTACGAAGTTTTCACTGAGATCAACCGTAGTCACCTCAGATGTAACAAAATCAATCCCGCTAGTGCCCCATAAACCGATTACGGAAAGATGATTTTTCTCGTTTAAATCAAAATCAAGTTTCATAGTAAGGTCTTGATATTTCGGTGTTATACCCTTATAAAAACCCATCTTCTCCATCAGGTCGGGAATGGAATATCTATACGAAACAAGGTAAGATGAAGTACTTTTCTTTGAAAAATAACCTTCCGACCCCAATTCAATACCGTTGAAACCCATTTGTGCCCAAAACTCATGTTTTTGATTGTTTCCCTTTCTCATTTTCAGGTCGAATATGCCTGCCAGGGCATTGCCATAAGAGGCAGGCCAGGCACTCATATGAAAATCAGAGTTGGAGAGCAAGTTGGTATTAAGCAAGGTGACTTGCCCACCTGTCATACCCACGCCTGTGTTGAAGTGATTTAGATTAGGGATCTCCACACCATCCAGCATCCACTGAACACCCACGGGAGAGTTACCTCTGATTATAATGTCATTTCGTGAATCGTTGGCAGGAATAACTCCTGCAAAGCTGCGTACCATACGTGCCGGGTCACCCAATGAACCGGCAAACCGAAAGGTCTCTTCTGTGCTGAAAGTTCGTGCTCCTGTTACAGACAACCTGTTTATCGGCCGGCTTTTATCATGTCTTGCCACCACCTCTACGCCCTGTAGTTCAACAAAGGAAGGTTCCAGCACCACATTCAGTACTACTTCTTTACCTGTATTTACCAATATATCAACTTCTTGTGAAAAAAATCCCACACTGCTGAATCTTAATTTTTGTCTTCCAACAGGAACACTGAAAGTAAAATTACCTTGTTCATCCGTTATCGTTCCTATTACGGGTTCGCTCCCCACAACGTAAATTGACGCCTGGATCAATTCATGAGTAGGATCACCGGAAATCACTACGCCTCTTACTGTTTCCGTCAAACTATTTTGTGCAACACCTGCCGGTACTGACAAAAACACAAGAAGCAATAACACCCACAATTTTTTTATGCTGAACATTATCTTTTTTTGTTAAATAAAACCATTAAACGGGTACAACCCAACAACATTTAATGGATAGTTTGGTTACAAATTACGCAAAGTTAACCAAGCCCGTAAAAAGAATGATTACGACAACAATAAATAAACATTAAGGTTTTATTACAATTGAATACGCAATCATATGCCGCGATATGTGAGTGTTTTTTATATTTTCAAGGTTTTGATAACATTAAGGAAAATGCGGTTGC
>JAAYQF010000052.1 GCA_012519425.1 Bacteroidales bacterium
CAGAAACTATCAAGACCAGACGCCAAAGCGAAATTGTGGACCTGGAAAACAGAATTTCTACCTTTCAGCAAACTGCCAGTCAGGAATTACAGCAAAAACAAATGGAGCTTGTTAGTGTATTGCGTGATAAAATCATTAAAGCTACTGCTGAAGTGGGAGAAGAGAATAACTACACTTACATATTTGACTTAAGCACCCAATCTATCGCCTATCATTCACCCAAAGCAGTAGATGTAACACCTTTAGTGAAGAAGAAGTTGGGTATTAAATAAAAATATCGTCATATCAACCAATCGACAAAAACAGAAGCTGTCTCAAAACGAGACAGCTTTTTTATGGATTAGAGACACGACGCTTCGGAACTCCGAAACCGCTTGACAGTAACATAACAAGCGCACGGTATGCTTTCTCATCCTTCAACTTTGGATATTTCGTTTTTTTTACCGAAATTTGCAAGCTTAAAATATGAATCCATGATGAACTGATCTCATCAATTATTTCGTCCATGCGAATGGTTGCATATTGGCTCATCAAAGGTTTCAATACGACTTAGGACTTATTGGATTGTAATCGTATAAATTTTAAGTAAAAACAAAGTGGATAAAACTAAGTATATTTTCGTCACCGGTGGCGTAACCTCGTCTTTAGGCAAGGGCATAATTGCTGCCTCTTTGGGTAAACTTTTACAAGCGCGCGGATTCCGGGTGACCAATCAAAAATTGGATCCTTACATCAACGTAAATCCGGGTACGCTGAATCCCCATGAACACGGAGAGTGCTTTGTCACTGTTGACGGACATGAAGCTGATTTAGACTTAGGCCATTACGAACGATTCTTAGGAGTAGAAACACGAAAAGCCAATAATGTCACTACCGGCAGAATTTACCAAAACGTAATCAATAAAGAACGCAGAGGTGACTATTTGGGTAAAACCGTGCAAGTGGTACCACACATCACAGACGAGATCAAACACAATATTAAGTCCTTAGGCATAAAAGGTGAATTTGACTTTGTCATTACAGAAATCGGTGGAACAGTCGGCGATATCGAATCATTGCCCTACATTGAAAGTGTACGTCAGTTACGTTGGGAACTAGGCAAAAACAGCCTGATCATCCACCTTACATATGTTCCTTATCTCGCTGCCGCCAAAGAGTTAAAGACCAAGCCTACGCAGCATTCCGTTAAGACTTTACAAGAACAAGGTGTCCAGCCTGATATTCTGATTTTACGCACCGAGCACAACATCAATACTGAAATACGTAAAAAAGTCGCTTTGTTTTGCAACGTAGAACCTCACGCCGTTATGCAATCCATTGACGCACCCTCTATTTATCGCGTACCGCTCAATATGCAACAAGAGAAATTGGATGAGGTGGCTCTAAAAAAATTAGGATATGACCTAACGAAAGTTCCGCCTGTAGAAATGGACAAATGGATAGATTTTGTTGATAGAATCGAAAATGCCAAAGAAGAAGTTCGTATCGCCTTAGTTGGTAAATACGTACAACTCCCCGACGCATATAAATCCATTACCGAATCGCTAATTCAGGCAACTGCTTATAACAACAGAAAATTAAAGCTTGAATTGATTCTTTCCGACAAGCTGACTAACGAAAACATCGCAAAGAAGCTTGCTAAAATGGATGGAATTTTAGTTACACCCGGATTCGGCACACGTGGAGTGGAAGGTAAAATATGTGCACTTCAATATGCCCGTGAAAACAATATTCCTTGTTTCGGTATCGGCTTAGGCATGCAAACTATGGCTATTGAATTTGCACGCAATGTATTGGATTTAAAAGATGCCAACAGTACTGAAATGGATGCCACGACAGCTCATAATATCATCGACATCATGTATGAGCAAAAAAATATCTTAGAACTAAAAGGCGGTATGCGCTTAGGTTCATATCAATGCAGCATTGTACCCAACACCAAAGCTTTTGAAATTTACAATAGTCACTCCATCTACGAGCGTCACAGGCATCGTTATGAATTTAACAACAAATACAAAGAAGCTTTTGAAAAAGCAGGCATGATTTGTAGCGGATACAACGAAGAGTCTAATTTGGTGGAAATCATTGAGTTGAAAGAAAAAAAATGGTATATTGGGGTACAATTTCATCCGGAATACAGAAGTACCGTTGCTAATCCACACCCTTTATTCATCAGCTTTATAGAAGCTATTATTACTAAATAATAAAGAAAATACATATCAATGGATAAAAATACGATTCTTGGGTTTGTGCTCATTGCAGCCATTTTAATAACCTTTTCGATATTAAATCGCCCAAGCCTGGAAGAAATTGAACGTCAAAGAGCTTATCAGGATTCTTTAAGAATTGCACAACAGGAATTACAAGAAGCTATACGGGAAAGTGCAGCACAAAAGGCATCAGACCTTGATGCAGTGAACCATACTGACTCGTCTTCCGAACAAAAAGCTTTAAAAGCGTACGGTGATTTTAAATCAGCTGTCTCAGGAGAAGAAAATCTTTTTGTGCTTGAAAATGATTTGATTAAAATTACTTTAAGTAACAAAGGAGGCAGAATTGTATCCGCCCAATTAAAAGAACACCTTTCGCGAGATTCACTACCTGTTGAGCTTTTCCACCAAGATGATACGAACTTCGGATTTACGATGGCATTGCGCAACAATCACATCATTACAACTTCTTCCTTGTTTTTTAATCCTGTATCAGAAGTTACAACAGATAGTGAGGGAAACCAGCAAATGATTTTCAGACTGCAATCGGAAACTGATGCTTATATCGATTTTGTTTATACACTTCCTGCAAACGATTATATGCTTGACTTTACGGTCAAATCCCATGAGATGAGCACTATCATGCCTTTGGGAAGCAACTATATGATTGTGAATTGGGATTCGAGGATTCGTCAACAAGAGAAGGGTCGTCAGTTTGAGGAGCGATACTCTACGCTCAACTACAAATATCTGACTGATGATATGGAAAAAATGAATGCAGCCAAGGATGATGAAAAGAAATTAGCCGGCAGGGTAAAATGGATTGCCTTCAAAGATCAATATTTCAGTTCAATATTGATTGCAGGGGAAAGTTTTTCCAATACACACCTCATTAGCAAGGTTGAATCGAAAGAGAGCGGATACATGAAATCTTATCAAGCTGAAATGACAGTGGATTATAACCCGATGAGCAATGAGGATATGAATTTCAAATTCTATTTAGGGCCCAACAGGTATAAAACTTTAGCAGCATATGACAAGGGTTTACCTTCTGATCAAAAGCTCAAACTGCGTGATTTGGTACCTTTAGGATGGGGCATTTTTGGCTGGGTCAGTCGTTTTGCCATCATTCCCATGTTCGACTTCTTCAGCTCGTTTATCAGTAATTTTGGTGTCATCATCCTATTGATGACCATAGTCATCAAACTCGTACTGTTCCCACTTACTTACAAATCTTATGTTTCAAGCGCCAAAATGCGTGTATTGAAGCCGGAAATTGATGAAATCAACGAACGTATTCCTCCTGAGAAGGCAGCAGAACGTCAAAAGGCAACCATGGAATTGTATAATAAAGTCGGTGTGAGCCCTTTCAGCGGATGTATACCTACCTTGTTGCAAATGCCTATTTTGTTTGCCATGTTTATGTTCTTTCCTTCTTCCATTGAGCTAAGGGGAGAAAGTTTCCTTTGGGCAAAAGATTTATCATCCTATGATGCCATCGTTAGCTGGGACGTTTACATTCCTTTTATTTCCAAATTTTATGGTAATCATATTAGCTTGTTTACTTTATTGATGACCATTACCACTTTGATATCAACTAAGCTGAACATGGCAAATACAAACACGTCCGATCAACCGGGCGCCGGTATGATGAAGTGGATGATGTATCTGATGCCCATCATGTTCATGTTTATATTCAACAGCTATGCCTCCGGATTAAGTTATTATTATTTCGTCTCTACACTGCTTACTATCGTTCAAACCTTTATCATCAGATCAACCATAGATGAAGAAAAATTACTCGCTCAACTGCACGCCAAAAGAGTAGCCAACACTAATAAGAAGCAACAATCCAAGAAGAAAAGCAGCTTTATGGAAAGATTAGAGAAGATGCAAAGGGAACAGGAAAAGTTGATGCGGGAACGTAACAAAAAAAGATAATTGACAGGAAAAGGAGTAATTAAAGTTTTCAAAACTCCGTGAAGGAGGAACTTCCTGTTGAAATTCAACAACAAATGACAACTAATAAATCTACTATCATTTTATGGATGTTAGTCTTGCTTCTTGTTGGCTGTAAGCAGCGAGACAGGTTCTATATCAACAAGTTTGAACATCCGGTGAAAGTTGAAATTCAGCGCTTTGATGTAGACTTTATTGATCTTGACACCAACAATACTTTAGCATCCCTCAAGGAACTTGAGCAAAAACATCCCGGATTCTATTCCTTGTTTTTAAGGGACGTATTGTCAATGCATCTTGCAGACAGCACTGACAATGCACTTCAAATTACTAACTTTCTAAATGATTCTGTTTTTCGCAGGGTCAATCAAAAAGTAAAAGACGTATTTAAGGATACGGAGCCCATTGAGCAAGATCTTACTGAGGCATTCTCCTATCTTCATCATTATTTTCCCGACAAACCACTGCCTGATATTTATTTCTTTGTATCCGGTTTTAATCATCAGTTTTTGGTCACTGACACCATATTGGGAGTGGGAACGGATTTGTATTTAGGGGCCGATTACCCTTTATATCCTGATATTACATACGAATATCTCATCCCAAATATGCGGTATGAAATGTTAGTGCCGGACTTAATTAATACCTGGTTACATCAAATTTTTCCCTTTCAAGGAAAGAATGATGTGTTGAGTCATATGCTGTACGAAGGTAAAATATTGTATCTGACGCGAATATTCCTCCCTAATACTTCTAAAAACTTATTGATCGGGTATGAACCGGCAACTATGAATTGGTGTAAAGCCCACGAAAAGCAAATATGGGCAAGTATGTTGGAAAACAGACATTTATTTTCAACCGGGCAATTATTGATCACCCAGTTGATCCACCCGGCACCTTTTACGTCTCCGATTTCATCAGAATCACCCGGAAGATTAGGTGTGTGGATAGGGTGGCAAATCGTCGAAAGCTATATGCAAAACAACAAAAATGTTGGATTAAGTGAACTGATGAGTGACCACAACTATCAACAGATGCTCGAACAGTCAAATTATCGTCCCTGATAAAGCATCGGCCAAATGGATCCCTTTCACAGGTAATTTATGTTTACGAATGTAACCGTTGATATTCATCAAGCAAGAAGACTCTGTACTAACAATGTAGTCTGCTCCGGTTTGTAAAGCATCCTGTACTTTTTTCTCGACTAAGGCAGTTGAAATCGCAGTATGTTTAACGGCAAAAGTACCTCCAAAACCGCAACATGTATCAGGTTCATTCATTTCGATCAGCTCCAAACCCTTCAGCATCCGCAACAACTTTCTAGGCTCCTCCTTTATGCCGTATTCACGCAAGGCGGAACAGCTATCGTGGTAAGTGACCTTATGTTTAAATTCCACATCCCAGCTCTGAACCTTTAACACATTCACTAAAAAATCAGATAATTCATAGAGTTTAGGATAAATACCAGCATGTCGAGCCAACAATTCACTATTATCTTTTAAAATTTTCGGATAATGAAACTTAACGAAACCGGTACAAGATGCAGAGGGAGATACTATGGGCATGGTGTTATTAAAATCATGTAAAAATTTACCGGCCAACTTTGCTGCTTCTTTCCAATAACCACTGTTGTACACCGGTTGTCCACAGCAAGTTTGATCAGGATTATAATGTACGGTACAACCCGCCATTTCCAACACTTTAATCACATTAAATGCTGTCCGGGGATAAAACTGATCTATGAAACAAGGTATAAATAATTGGACATCCATAAACGCCTAAGTATCAATTAAAATTTCAAATACAAATCAACATAAACGGGCAAATGATCCGAAAACCCACCTGCGTACTTCATTCCCACATAAGTTCTAAATGGTTTTTTACCAAAAAATTTCTCATCGTCTTCCAATAAAAAATCTTCTTCAAAGATATGCATGTCCGATGGGGTGGTAAAAGTTACGGAGCTGTCATCCAATAAACTGCCCGAAACAATTATCTGATCAAGTACTCCCCATGAACCTTCATGTTTGTGCGTTCCTTTCCCTTCCTGATGCTTCGAATACATCAAATTATATAAAGTTGAAGATGAAAAAGGCACTTGCGGCTCCTCTGCCTGTAAAATTTCTTTGATGCTCTTATTGTCGGGATAATCATTAAAATCACCCATAATCATAATTTTCGCATCTGCATCATCCTCAAATATTTCATCTACTTTACATTTTAGAATGCGTGCGGCATCCACTCTCCTGCTTTCAGACTCTAGCTCTCCTCCTAAGCGAGACGGGAAATGACAGACAAATACATGCAATGTGTCCCGACCAGGCAATTGTCCCATCACATACAAGATATCTCTTGTTGTACTTTGTGGCGCATCAGTGAATGTCACCCGGATAGGCTTGTCATACAATAATTTAAATACATCCGGTTGATACAATAAAGCCACATCAACGCCTCTGGCATCCGGAGATTCGTGATGCACAAACCTATATTGCAAATTTTTCAGGGGACCCCAAACCACCAGGTCAAGCATGGCCTTTTTGCTCTCCACTTCACACAAGCCCACCAGGGCAGGAGGCTCCCATCCGCCTACAGCAACGATAACACGTGCAATATTGTACTGCTTCTCCACATATCGTGTATGATTCCATCCACGTATCCCTCCGGGAAGATATTCTTCATCATTCGTATCCGGATCATCCACGCAATCAAAGTAATTTTCTACATTATAGCACATCACTCTGAAAACGCTCTCATTTTCAAAGGCATATGCACTTAAACACAAAAAGCTCAGTAAACAAAACAGGGTTAATCTCATACAGCTAAGTTGTTATCATATGATTAATTTTGCTCATTGCGCAGTGGTAGGATGCCATTCATAGGCACCGGCATCAGGTTCTCCATCGGCTAGTCTGCTTCTTCCTTTTAGGTCTAGCGGAAATTGCTCAGAAATAGCGGGATCTGCCAATCCGCGAACCGGAGAAATAGAATCAGGCGTAAAATCAAAGTACAAAGCCTCTTTATTATCATACCTGTCTCTTACAAAGACAAGCGAATCGTCTTCATGGTACCAACGATTGTGCTGATATATCAGCAGGGAATCTTCTTCGCGTTTAAAGTAGTTATATTGAAAATCGCCTTTGTATAAATCCTTGAACTTGCTGGCAATGATGAATTCTTTTTTGGCCGTACCGGCAATCACGCAATTTTTAAAAACAGTTTCCATCGGAAGTTGTTTGTTCAAATCCATAAGCATAACAGCAGGCGTTTCATCACGACTTGTGGGGCTTCCGGAACTTTTACTGAACAAATTGGCGATGGTACAATGATAAAAATCATGTTTACCGCCATTCAAATAAACCGTATAACTTCCTGAATTCGTAATTTCTGAATTGGTTACCAACAGATTTCCATTTACAGCCACGAGATTATACATCAGGAAATTGTGAATTCTGCTGTTATTAATTTCAAGATAGGGAGTCGCATTTTTATCATCATTATAAAAATACAAACCCACGGTACCTGAGCTGATGTCGATATGGTTCAGCACATGATGACCGTTTTTGGAAAACAGGAACACCCCACCCCATTGTCCGGCAACATATCTATACGGTATGGGATAATCGTAGTGTATTTTGTCTAATCTGTCACCCTGCATGGAAATCGGTTGCTCCCACGAGCCTTCAGCCCTGAGATTTCCATAGACTATCAAACTTGCACTATTGCGATAATATATTTTGGTACCTGCAGCCAAAGTCAGCGTAACATCTGGTCTGACAGTGATGGAATCATACACCAAATAGGGCTTTCCGGCATTCAAAGTGGTATCATTATCAATGATTAAGCTCCTGACAATCTCAACATCCTGTCCGTAAGCCTCCAACAAAATCCTGTTCTTTTTGCCATTCACATCGAACACAATGGAATCTTGCACCAACACGGGCATATTTTCATCATTAGGATTGATGTGTACTTCAACGAACACAAACAAGGAATCCCGGGCTTTCAGTACAATGTCCCGGAATTGATGGATGGCGTCCTTTGCACCATCTACATTGATGCGAAAAGGAGAAGAAGCACCACCGGCTAAGTATATTAAATCGATTTTAACAGCCTTGTTTTCTTTGTTATAAACCATTACTTTAGAAGTGGTACTACCGATGGTGGTAAATACCGTATCAAAAGTTAATGTGTCCTTTGAGAAAGTCAAACCATTCAGCGATCCATTCATCATATTTAACTCATCATCACATGCTGTAAAAGCAACCACTATGCACAATAACAAAAGAACTGTGTGTTTAAAAGAAAATATGTTCATGCCCTTTATTTTGCTCATTCAACATTCAAGGAAAATACAATGACGCGCGAAAGTATTTTAGAAATAGCATTGGTGTATTTAAGAGTTGCAACCGTGTCATCCGTGATGTGTTTAGGGGATAACATGTTCAGTCTTCCAAAATTAAACTTCAACTCAGGTGACAACTTAAAATATTTGAAGTACAAATCGCAACCAAACCCAACACTGTAATAATAATCAAATAATTTCAGGGTGACATCGGTTTGTTCATCTCTCCCCAGATCGAAATAAGTCCCGACTCCAACTTGAACAAAGGGTTTAAAATTACCATATCTTTCAGCACTATACCTCAGATTAACAGGAATATCAATGGGCAGCGAAAACATGTTTACCTTTTGATCATCTTCAAACAAGCCGGTATTGACATCGCAGGACTTAAAATAAAGATGTCGTTCTCCGAGCAACAGGGAAGGCGTTACCCTGAAATTAAAATGACGGTGCAAACGCAAGTCAGTTATCAATCCGACCGTAAAACCTGGTAACACATCAGAAACCCGGGCATAATAAATCATTCCGTCTTGCTCAAACTCAGTATGTTCGATGTCTAAATGCATGTAATTAGTCCCCAAAGAAAAACCAAGCCGAAAAATTTTATAATCCATATCCGTCAGGTTTCCTTGTGCCGACAAAACTTTTAATGTAAAGAGTAATATAAATGTACAAAGAGTTTTTTTAGACATCATCGTATTTATTACTCATTTAAAACGGCAATTGGTTTTTATTATTGCAAAAACGACGTAAAGATACGGATATATTTTGTTGGGACTTAAAAATTACCTACTTTTGCAAATCTAAAATCAAACCATTTAAAATTTTTAATTATGGCTTACGTAATTTCAGAAGATTGTATTGCTTGTGGTTCTTGTATAGACGAGTGTCCTGTTGACGCTATTTCAGAAGGTGATATCTATGTGATTGATCCCGAGCTTTGCACTGACTGTGGAGCTTGCGCTGATGTATGTCCTTCAGATGCAATCAATCCCGCATAAGTAAATAACCCCCGACACAAAATCGGGGGTTATTTATTTTCATCATTTTTTTATTTTCAAAAGACTTCTAAAATCTTTTTGTTACTATACCTAGCAAACACAAATCACTTTTTAAAATTCAGTTCAAAATATCTCAATTCTACATCAAATTGAATGTGTTGTCCTTCTTCTATAGTAAATGAGAAATCATCAAAAACCGGCTTTTTCAAACCCCTGTGTTTAAATCCACTAAATCCATAACCCTCTGTAGGAATACCAATTAGATTATAATTCATCTTGCCGTCCATATTCACATCATCCAATACAGAAATCCCATATGTTCCGGGAGACAATTTTATGGTTATCGAATAATTTCCATCTTCAATTTCACTTTTTATAATTTTTTGTCTATAAAACCCATCTTCTTTTTTGAATGCTTCCTGACTGTCAAAAACACCCACATAGATCTGACCAACGTCCGTACGGACATTGATGATTCTCACCTCAACCGTTTGTGCTTTGACAAAAGGAAAAAGGGACAAAGACAAAACAGTTATCAATAATATGAAGCGTTTGATGGTATACATAGGCGTTTTTACTATTGAAAATTATTTATCTAACATCGAAGGAGAAAAGATATTTTCAGAAAGTTTGGAACCAAGTTGAAACTTATCAACGATCATTTCAGACTTTCTGCCATTTTTTAAATTTTCCATAGTCATGCTGTAAGCGAAATAGTTGCCATCTTCCAATTTCCTGTAATCCGAAATATATTGAGTACGATACATCGTGTCTGAAAGATCATAATATTCAATCTTATAGCATAAATAAAGGTTCTTATCAATCAAGCTGACTCTTTTGCTAAAGCCATTTTCCTGTCGAACCTTATCCGTTTTACAAACTGCCTCAATCTTCCAGCAACTTTTACCTTCGTACTCTTCTACACCTAAAATTTTGTATTCGTAATCCTTTAAATTAGGTTTACTCATATCTGCATTGGTGAATTCAGAACCCATAAAATTTTTGGCTTTTTCTGTGCTGACTATCCTTCTCACATTACGTAAAGCGGGCATATATATCCACTGGTTATCATCTTTGTCCTCATAATCATGAACCAACAAAGTAGTTCCTTTAACATCAGCGGGAGCCAAAAAACGTATTATCATTTTGGTACATTCTGTAAATTTACGAGATGCCATACTGATTTGTCTGGTTCGAACATTTCCCCTGGCATCGTAGATATTGATGGTAGAAATCATTTCCATGTCCTGGATCTTGATGGCATCCATTGCTTTTTCACTGATCTCTTCAGCATCTTGTGCAGTAACAGTTCCATAAGTAACAGGAACAACAAGTAGGATTAGTGTTGCTATAAAATGTTTTAATTTCATATGATTATTGTTTTTAAAATTAATATTTAAAATGATTTTTCTAAAAATTTCGGTTTAAACACCAATGATAGTGCGGGAATAAGTACCAATGCGCAAATCAAACACAGGAATAAAGAGATGATGATCAAAAATGCAAATGAACGAATCAACGGGAAGCCGGACAAAAACAAAACTGCAAATCCCATCATCACAGAGAATGCATTAATAGTAATTCCTCTACCTATGGTTATCAAAGTGTTTTTAATAGCTTCGGGATAATCCTTTTCCAGAGCCAATTCCCATTTGATGCGCCAAAATATATGTATGGTAAAATCAACACCCAATCCGATCGATATGGATGACAACAACGCCGTCACGATATTCAACTCAATACCTAACCACCCCATCAGGCCAAAAGTGCAAAATACGGCAAAAACTAAAGGAATGCTACCCATAAGCCCTGCTGTGATACTTCTGAAGATGATCGCTAATAATATTATGATAGCGAAAAAGGCAAAAATCAAAGAATAATTTTGGCCCGTTACTACGGCTTCACTCAACTCTTTTTCAACTAAGGCATAACCGCCGGGATTAATTTGGTATGGGCTGTCATCACCAAAGACGGTTTGAAGATTATCCAGTACCTCATCAATATCTGCGATTTTATCAGCCTTAAACTGGATGGTCATCAGAAGATTCGTATAATTGAAATCAACAAAACGTTCCAGATCTTCCGGATCGCCATCCATAGAATATAACAATATATATTGTGCTACTGCTTCCCTGCTATCTGGTATTTTACCATATGCTTCGCTATCAGGATCATTCATGGCTTTACTGATTTCAACAACCACCGTAGCTAAGGAAGTAACTGAACCTACCTGAGGAAGTGCTGTTAATTTTTCCTCACACTCAATTAACTTATTTAATAATTTTGGATCTTTTGCATCCCCTTCTATCATCACATTGAGCATTTTGCTTCCTCCAAAATCTTTGTCAATGATTCGAATAGCTTCATTAAATTGGTGTTTCTCTGGTAAAACCTTATTATTATCGGGTGCAACTTTGAAGAAAAATAATCCAAGGGTGCAAATCGTAAAAAACACCACAAAAAAGCCCAGTACTCGTTTGGGACGTTTGGTAATTATGTTACCGGTACTTGTCAGCAAGCGTGCAAAAAAGTGACTGGCTTCACCTGTTAAATCCTTTTGCGGTTTACCTTTTTTCATCAACGACATGGTGGCGGGAACAAACAACAGACTTGCCAACAAAGCAAATGCAATCCCAATGGAAGTAACTACTCCCATTTGTCGGGCGGGAAGGATCAAATGCGTCACCAAACCCAATATCCCAACTATAGTTGTTAACCCACAAAAAACAACGGGTTTTGTTAGGTATTCCACTGAATACTGCACAATCCTCTGCATAGACAAATGCGGTGCGTTGGCATTCATATCTTGATAGCGAGCTATGAAATAAACCCCGTAATTGTTGGCAATGGCAATCATCATAATCGGTATCAATACGCCAATAATACTCAGCTCCCATCCAAAAACAGGAATCAATCCGACACAAACAATAGTAGAGAAAACCACAACCGAAAAAGGTAAAAAAACAGCCTTTAATTCACGGAAAGAAAGCCATAACGTGATAAACATCAAAAGTAAACCAACCGGTAACAACACAGCTAAATCCCGACTGATCTTATTATTGACATCTTCGCGCATAAAAGGCTGACCTGTCACATAAATCTTTCCCGGTCCCGGATGATCAGCAATGGTCTCATGAACAAATGACATCAACTCATCATCAGGAGCCGACTTATTGGAACTCAGAATAATCAAAGCTGTTTTAAAATCTTCTGACACAACTAAACCATAGGCTAATTCATTAGTTCGAATTTCGTCACGAAGATTTTCGCGTTCTTCTGCAGTTTGCGGAATATCCACGATTACCGGATCAACCAACATATATCCCTCTTCTGAGCGAATATTCTTAGCTTGAAAGAGAGAAAAAACAAAATCAAACCGACTGTCAGCATCGAAGGTTTCACTGATTCCCCGAATCCGTTCCAAAGTTTCAGCATGAAGAACATCATCTTCATTATCAATGACAATCAACAAAGGTTCCGCATCTCCAAATATCTCATTGATTTGTTTCGAATGTTGACGGGACAACATTGTGTCGGGCAGATAAGACTCCAAATCAGGGTTGATTTTGATCCGAAACAACTGAACTACCGATAACAACACTATCAATATGGTCGCTGTAATGATCCACCAACGATAGCGCACAACAAACATGGATTTTTTAAATTTAAACATAAATTGATATACTGTTTTACGATTTATTATTTTTACTATTCATTCCCAATTCATTATTCTTCAAACACAAACTTACCACCCAGGCAAGCCCCGACCCTGTAAACCCTTAGGTTCCACAACATTAAAAATTCACCTTCAACTCTACAAACACACCGTTCATAATTTTAGAAGAGAAATGGAACAAAGTTAAATTTTTTGCATGCATGTAGTTAGCTCCGGCAATGACAGTCAGGTAATCATTCACCTTCCAGGTTAATTTCGGACGCAGCATATATTCTTCGAGAAATAAGTTGTAATAAGCCGTAAATTCGGCATTCCATTCATCATGAGCAAACGATTTGGTTACCGTAAAAGCAAATGCATGATTAAATTCCGTCGGTTGATTAAAAATAAGTCGGTTGAACATTGTACTTGCATATATTACCATGTCGTTTACATAGGTGGTGGACGGCACCGTTAATTGACCCAGTTCGGGCTTCTCTACGGGTTTAAAATCACTTACAGTCTTACCGATATATTGGGCAATAAACACGTAATCGTTCCACATCTTTTCAACTCCAATGACATAGCTTAAATCGCTGTTGGGAATGTACATCAGACTATCCTTATTTCTCACAATATTGTATGCTGCCTCTGCTTTCAATAAGAATCCCGGAAGAGGCAAAGCCATATCAAATCCTATGGTTTTCTTCTTATATACACGCGGTTGATAATTGATTAGAATTTGAGTAGAATCTAAAAATATACCAGTGGGATTCCCAAATATATCGGTGGGATCCTTCAATATGTTAATTTTGAAATCTTTCAAATCAAAACCGTGAAAGTGATCGTAACCACTAAAATATGACACGGCAAAACCAATTTTTTGTAGTTCAAAGTTTAGTCTTGCACCCAAGCTTCCGTTCGACAGTTTTCTTTTGGGCAATTCCAAGGGATCAAAAACAACATTTGCTTGCACAGGAGATGCAATGGTTACCCAATCGCTTCCCAAATCCATTTCTTGATTCATGTCAAAAAGATCGAAACGATAGACAGACGGTTTAAAATAAGGTACCCCCACAATATCAATATCTACCTTAGATGAAAATCTGTATTTTAAACGCAACATAAAGTTAGACATTTTCTGATCATCCGGATCGGCAGAGAGAAAGAAATAATCGTTTGGCGTTATATTGTTTGTAGGGTTAAAACCATCCGTTCGCCCCCAATTTACTAATTGATTACCAATCAAACAATCAAAACTGTTGGAACTGTAGCCTGCATACAATTCTTTAACCTCAATCAACTGAACATCCTCTTCAAACATAATTCCTTTTCTAAGACGGATATCGCCATTCAATAAGGCTTCACGACTTTTAAGGCGGGTCTGCAGAGACATTTCAGCAAAAGAAGATGCTAATTTATACTGTTTTCCTCCACCGAAGACAGAGCCTCGTCCATAACCACTGAAATCCACCTCGGTAGTTTTGTTACTTCCACCTCCAATATCTAAACCAGCATTCTCAAAAAGACTTTGAGAATGCGCACATAAAAACATCAAACTAAAAGACAATAGAATCCAATAACGCGTCATGCCACAATATTTTAAAATCACGTCGCAATAATACAATTTCTGTAAGCCAAAAAAGTCGTTTTTTCAAAAGTGAGACTGCAAGTTGCAGTTTGAGTTTTAAAGGAAAGACTTTTTATATTCTGCAGGAGTCATACCTGTTATTCTTTTAAACTCCTTATAGAATGAAGATTTGCTGGAAAAACCGCACTCATACCCGATGGCCTCGATAGAATACAAGTTCTTAGGATCGACAAGCATTCTTTTTACTTCTTCTACACGATAAGCATTGACAAATTGAAAAAAATTCTTTCCAATCGTTGTATTCAGCACTTCTGTAAGTTGATATTTGGGGATTTTCAAGGCTTTGGAGAGAAGATCCATATTCAAATCCGGATTGAGATAGACTTCCTTTTTCTCAAAATAACGTAAAATGCTTTTCTTTATTTGTTCCTTATCTTCATCACTTAAATGCGAGTGCCTGTATGGAATGACCGGACTAACTTCATCAACAAGAATTTCTTGAGACAAAACCTGCTGCCGTAATCCGTAAAAACTTAAAAAATAAACAATAGCTAAGAGCACAGCGTAATTATAAATATGGAGTGATGAGGGCGGAAAATCAACAAAATAAGCTACTACAGCAAGAATTACCGCAATAATACAATACACTACATAAAAAATCGTCACACTCAAAATCCAGCCAAGATTTTCATTTTGTTCAATATTAGACCTTTCATCCCGTAAATGCATACGGTGCTTGTGTACAAAATATAAACTCAAAGGATTATATATGATCCAGGAGATAAAATTTGCAACCATAAACGAGATGCGAAAGGAATAATTACTATTGACCACGAAGAAGTTTTCTAATGCTAAGGGTTCTTTAATGACATAAGCTGCTATTTCAAAAATCACAAAAGGCAACAAATGAAGCAACTGCACCCATTTCAATCTGAAGTTGGGTCGGGTAAGCGAACTAACATACAAAAACATAGCAGGGTTGAAAAGCAAAAAAGAGCTGGAAAGCAAAGGTTGCTCATAGATCTGATAATCTAATCCACAGGTCAAAAATTCGATGGCAAGCAAAGTCAGCCAACCCGATAATATTTTATCCGACAACGAACTTTCCTTTTTCGTAAACATCAGCAAAGCAGCAAAAAGACTCTGCGAAAAACCTACCCAAACAATTATATTCATGTAGTTAGTAGTTTGTAGTTAGTAGTTAGTAGTTAGTAGTTGGTAGTTAAGACGCAAATTTACACAAGAATTTTCAATTCGAATGAACAATTAAAGATTGCCAACTTATTTTGCTTTACCTGAAGGATAATTAACAAGAAACACCCTATCTGTAGCCCTCGTCAATGCTGTATAAAGCCATCTGTAATAATTCCGGTCAACGATTGCATCAGGCATCATGCCTGCATCAACGAAGACAGTTTTCCACTGTCCTCCCTGTGCCTTGTGACAGGTTACGGCATAGGCAAACTTAACCTGCAGAGCATTCAAATATTCATTTTCAAAAATTTGCTTGTATCGTTCTCTTTTATTGGTGATATCGGTATAATCTTCCGATACTCTTTCAAACAGTGTACGACTCAATTGAGCTGTGTGCTGCGGAGATTCGGATTGCAGGCTTTCAAGCCATATGCGCGCATCAATTTCCCAACCGAAATCCAAAGAACGTAAACTCAAATCAACGAATCTGAAATCATACATTTCTCCAAACTTGCGGATTCTTACTACCTCCACTATATCACCATTGGCTATAAAATCAATGTCTTTATAAGGTTTACTCCAAAAATAATTATTGCGGGTAATCATCAGTAAATCCCCGTTAGATATCTCTTCTTCCCGCATCAGTACGCGGTTACGAATTCCATTGTTGTAGACATTGGCACGTTTGTTCGAACGCGTTATTACAATAGTATCCTCCACCCCCACTCCATCATACGAACGGTGCACCTCTTCCACAAGATCCATCCCGTTCAATATTTTAATATCCGGAAAATCTGTTGTTTTTAAATCAGGTAAAGTGTCAGTTGAAGCTTCCTCCAATGCCTTCCTAAGTAGGGTTGCATTAAACAAAACACCACTCTCAAATGCTTGACGAACCACTTGAGTCAATATAAATTCCGTAACTTTCAAACCATGACTCTCCAACTTATCCCTATCAAGTGCCGGACTCACCTCTTGCATGACCGGTGGCAACTGTGCGGTATCGCCCAACAACAGCAGACTGCAGCCCACGCCTTGATACACAAACCGAATCAAGTCATCCAACAGATATCCCGAACCAAATTCCGGGTCATTGCCTGAGTTTGAAATCATGGAAGCCTCATCAACGATAAAAAGGGTTTGCTTGTACAGATTGTCAGCCAGCTGAAAAACCGGTTCCCCTATGGACTTCTGACGGTATATTTTTTTATGGACGGTAAAAGCCGGAAAGCCCGCATAGCCGCTCAATACCTTAGCAGCCCGACCTGTTGGTGCCAGCAGAATAGTTTTTTGTTGCAATTGATGCAGGGAACGCACCAAAGCACTCACGACGGAAGTCTTTCCGGTTCCGGCATACCCTTTCAGTAAAAACACCTTATTGTCGGAGATATCCGTTAAAAAATCACCCAACAACCGGATCAGCTCACCTTGTTGTTCGGTTGGTTCAAAAGGGAAAGACTGAATAACAGTATCGTATAAATAATTTTTGAGCATACGGTGCAAAAATACGTGATTTTTTTGAATTGCGAGGAGCCGTTATTTGGGGGACAAATGAGTTTGGTTTACCAATTATTTTTTTTTAACTTTGCAATCGCTTGAAATTTTTCAGGGAAACTCTTTGGCATCGAAAAGCGTGTAAGTTCCCCAATATCCCGGCAAATAATCATAAATAAATATAAAACATGAAAACAAATTATGAACTGCGTTACTCAGCGCATCCCGAAGACGCGAAAAAGTATGATACTCAACGTTTACGTAAAGATTTTTTAATTGAAACCCTTTTCGCACAAGACGAGGTGAATATGGTATATTCCATGTACGACCGTATGGTTGTTGGTGGCGCCATGCCTGTAAAAGAATCCCTGAAATTAGAGGCGATTGATCCCTTAAAACAACCAATTTTTCTTCGTAGGCGTGAATTGGGTATTTATAACGTAGGCGGTAGTGGAAAAGTAAAAGTAGGAGATTCTGTTTTTGAACTCGGTTATAAAGAAGCATTGTATTTAGGCTCAGGCGACAGAGAAGTATATTTTGAAAGCAACGATTCCGCAAAGCCTGCGAAATTTTATTTCAATTCAGCTACCGCACACAGAAATTATCCCGATAAGAAAATAACCAAAAAGGATGCTATTGTTGCCGAAATGGGCTCTTTAGAATCATCTAATCACAGAAATATCAATAAAATGATTGTTAATCAGGTTTTACCTACGTGTCAACTACAAATGGGTATGACAGAGCTTGCTCCCGGAAGCGTTTGGAACACTATGCCTCCACACGTTCACTCCAGAAGAATGGAAGCATATTTTTATTTTGAAGTGCCCGAAGATCAAGCTATTTGTCATTTCATGGGAGAAATGCAGGAAACACGTCATATCTGGATGCACAACAATCAGGCTGTTTTGTCACCCGAATGGTCTATTCATGCTGCTGCCGGCACATCAAACTACACCTTTATTTGGGGTATGGCAGGAGAAAACTTAGACTATGGTGATCAGGATTTTTCAAAAATAACAGAGATAAGATAACATAAAAAAACAGAAGAAATGGTAAACTTCAGATTAGATGGAAAAGTTGCTCTGGTAACAGGAGCCTCATACGGAATTGGTTTTGCGATGGCTAAAGCACTTGCAGATGCGGGTGCAACCATTGTTTTTAACGATATTAATCAAGAAATTGTTGACAGAGGCCTGGACAGTTATAAACAAGCGGGGATTCAAGCCCACGGATATGTATGTGATGTTACCGATGAAGATGCCGTAAACCGCTTCGTTAAGCAAGTCACTGAAAAGATAGGCGTAATTGATATTTTGGTAAATAACGCCGGAATAATCAAACGTATTCCCATGCATGAAATGACGGCCGCTGAATTCAGACAGGTTATTGATATTGATTTGAACGGACCGTTTATTGTTTCGAAAGCAGTAATTCCACACATGATTAAAAAAGGTCACGGCAAAATCATCAATATTTGCTCTATGATGAGCGAATTAGGACGTGAAACAGTATCAGCTTACGCCGCAGCCAAAGGCGGATTGAAAATGCTAACCAGAAATATTTGTTCGGAGTACGGTGAACACAATATTCAGTGCAATGGTATCGGACCCGGCTATATCGCTACCCCACAGACCGCACCATTGCGCGAACGTCAAGCTGATGGCTCACGTCATCCATTCGATTCGTTTATTGTCGCAAAAACTCCTGCAGCTCGCTGGGGAACACCCGAGGATTTAATGGGACCGGTAGTTTTTCTAGCTTCGGATGCCTCAAATTTTGTAAACGGACACATCTTATATGTGGATGGCGGCATTTTAGCCTATATCGGAAAACAACCCTGATAATATGGTGATTTAAGCTACAAGATGTAGCCATCAAATTACCATGTTTTTAAAAAATATTAAAAAATAGCTTTTTTAAAAAACATACATCCTCCATTCCCTGCAAAGTACTATATTTGCGGGGAATGTTCTTCCCTTAAATTTTTTATCGCACTCTTTCATTATCTTCTTAATTTAGGTTCAGTGACTTAAAAAATTTTAGGTGGGGAAATCGTTTTAAATTATATCATAATTATCCTGTAGTATTCATTAAAAATTCATGACATGAAGAAAAGAAAAATCAGCTTCATTGCCTTATTTGCTGTAATCACAAGTTTTAGTTTTGCTCAAACTGTCGAAGTCATCAATCAATATCCATTTGACAGAGAAAATGAAATCATTGAAATTGATGCTTCCGAATTCAACACTACACTAAATACGAATTTAGTAATCACGGATCAAAACAACCAGGAAGTTCCTTATCAGTTGATTTACAACGGCAATGAGTCTGTACAATCCATTATTTTTCCGGTAACGGTAAAAACCGGCACCAAAGAAATCTATACATTCAGCAAGGGAACTCCAAAACCTGTTCAAGCTAAAACATTCGCCCGTTTTGTTCCTGAACGAAAGGATGACTTTGCATGGGAGAACGATCTGGCAGCTTATCGTGTTTTCGGACCGGGACTAGCCAATGAAAACCCTTCCAACGGCATTGATCTATGGCTGAAGAAAACTGAAGATTTGATTATTGACAGCTTTTACAAAGCTGATCTTCAGGAAGGAAAATCTTATCACGATGACCACGGACAAGGCGTAGATTGCTACAAGGTTGATCACACATTAGGAGCAGGTGGTGTTGCACCTTACGTTAATGGCGAATTGTTAATCGGTAGTTATTTCGACACCTACAAGGTATTGGAAAATGGCCCGTTACGTTCAACATTTACCATTACATACGAAGATGTAATAATCAATAGCGAATTATATCAGCAACAAGTTACCATCAGCATAGATGCGGGCACATTAATGAACAAAGCTGTTGTTAAGTTAGAAGGTAAAGAGCAAGAAATTAAATTAGCTCCGGGAATATTTTTACACAATGGAAAAGGCACTTTGCAAAAATCTTCCGGATTGATCATTTATGGAGAAGATGCGATTACCCAAACAGACCAAACCAATGTTGGAAAAAGTTATGTGGGCGTTATCGTACCGGGCGACAGCGAATACAAGATTCAGAAAATGCATGCATTGTTGATAAGTGATTACAAAGTTGGAGAAGAGTTCACCTACTACTTTGGCGGTGGATGGAGCCAATGGAAATTTCCGACTCAAAAAGAGTGGTTGGCTGCAGTACAAGATTTCTCAAAACAAATTAGATATCCGCTAAGCATCACGGTGGTAAATTAATCCAGGTTGTAATAATACTTCGCAGATTGGTTGTATTTTGATTCCTGATTGGGATCGAAATAGTTAATATCTATCATCAACGGCTTTTTATCGAAAACATAATCCCGGATAAACCGGAGTACTTCCGGCTGAAATTTTTCTATCGGATACGATGCTACGTCGTGTCCGATGTTTTCCATGCTATAAAAAAGATACGGAAAGCTTCTAGCTTTAAAACGCTTGGCTAAAGGCTTAGAACCAAACATTCCCAAATTTAAAAACCTGATTTGACGGTAAGGAACGAGTTTATCGGCACTTCCGTGGAAAAAAAGCGTAGGAGCAGGAGCCATGGCGTAATCAGGCAATCCTTCCCTGCTAAAAATAGCTCCGGCAAAAGAAATGACACCCGCATACTGAAATCCGGCAGACAGAATAGTATCCGAAGGCATTCCATTACGGTGTTCGTAATCTGCATGCAACACCGTAATTGCTCCGGCACTTGATCCGCTTATGATGACTTTGGAAGTGTCAATCAGCAGTTTATCAGCATTTTTTATCAGATAATCAGTGGCTGTGTACAAATCCTCTACTGCTAAACCAATAGCTCTACGAAGTGGCTTTTGATTAAAAACACCCGGGGCTTTCTCATTTTTTAGTCCCAGTCGGTAATCAATGGCAACTACCGTAAAGCCATTTTCTGCAAAATACCTGAAATAATCAAGATAACTTTCCTGGTCTCTCGTTCCTCCCTTGAAGCCACCGCCAAACACAAACAGCAAAACGGATTGACAGGTACCATCGCTATTACTTTTGTAAATATCAAGTTGTAGAGAGACATCCTCCCTTTCAGCAAATGTATGCGTTGTTTTCTCTATATCGGCAGGAAAAGCCGAAAAGATCAATGAGAAAAGAATAGTCAGTGAAAAAAGTTTTTTGTACATAAGATATCTGATAAAATTATTGCACCGCAAAATTAAGAATATAAATTCGATTTGTGCTTAAAAAAAACTAAAAGAACCGTGAACCGGAATTCGCGGTTTCCGTGTTCTGTAACCACGAGGTTACGAAATAGTTTCTCACAAATTCACGCAGATCACAATCAACCTCGTTTTTGGTAAGTCAAAAAACAATTAAGATTGGTGCAGAGAATTTCCCTTGTTTGAGCAACGAAGTGCGAGTTTGGACAATTTAGCCATTTAAACACCAATTTTTCATGCGAAGTAAACGTAGTCTTGGTTTTTTTGCTTCATTTTTTTGCTATTTAAAAACATTGCTATACCTTTGTTTTGCGCTTCTTGATTTAGACTGTTTGATATATGAAGAGAGAAAAAAAATTAAAAGAACTTCTAAATTCCTGGGAAGAGACTTATAAAAAGGGGCAACTTACTTTATGGATTTTTTTGGCTTTGCAAGAGGATAAAATGTATGTGGATGAGATCAGGGATTTCGTCATTACAAAATCAAATGGCACAATCACTTGCGAAGAGCAAAGCCTGTACAGAGCGTTGCGTAAATATGAACAAATCGACGTATTAGACTATGAACTGAGAAAAGGAAACAAAGGACCGGACAGAAAATATTATTTTATGACCGACCTTGGACAAGAACTTTTTTTGGAATTTGTAAAACGTAACATTAAACTTTTTTATTCAGAAGAAATCAAGAAACTTTTAAATCTCTAAAAATAATGAAAACAATTTCACCAAATTTATTGAAATTTGCCGGTACAGCACTCCTTTTGACGATTATTTTCAGATTTTTTCTTTCCCATGGAATTGACAAAGACTCGATGTCAATCGTTATATTAAGTGCCTTTTTATATGGTTTGGCTATGTTTTTTTCCGGATGGTATTTCGGAAAAAAAGACAGGGAGTACTTACCTTTTTATGACGTCGGCTTTCGTTTTCACCTGGCTACCTATTTATCACACAATTTAATTTCGGAATTATGGTTTGTATTTGGTTTCAATTCTGAATCGGAAAAAATTAGCATCATTCACATAACTGCATTAATTTGGGGCATTATTCTTTTCTTTCACTTTTTGTTCTTTTTGTGGACAAGGAAAGATGCAATCAATGATTTAGATAAAGATGATTTATTTGAATAATTAAATTAATAACGCATTAAAAAAGAGCTGCCTCTATTTTTTGGGACAGCTCTTTTTTTAATTTATACAGTTTATGGAGTATACTCTCAATTCTTCAAAAAAACATTCTTCCTTAATTTACATTTTTTTCATCATCATCATCATCAGCCGCTTCTAATTCAATCATCAACATATCTTTAGGAATCTTATCTCCTACATTTACATTGATTTTTTTGATTTTTGCGGTGAACGGCATTTGAATGTGATTCATCATCTTCATTGCTTCCAAAACGAGCAAGGGTTCACCCTCCTGCACCACTTCTCCTTCTTTTACAGAAACCTCAATAATGGTCCCGGGAATAAGAGATTGAACCTCATAGGGATTAGGATCTACCCACGGTTTTCTTTGCTTATATTTAGCAGTCAGCTTGGTTTTATATTTTCTTGCAGTTACAGCAAAATCCACCAAGTCTTTATTTTTTTTCGCCATAATAATCTACTTAATCTACTTTGAATTTTTATTTCCTTTTATAAGAGTTCCTTTTGAAAAGATTACAATTCGGAACTCTCAAACAATCAAGAGGCTGTCTCAAAACGAATATTCAACTAAAAACAGCAAGGTGTCTCAGATGTGTCCAAATGCAAGGCGCTGAGATTGAGGACAAAGAAGCATACTGAAGTATGTGACTGAGCCCGAATATCGAAAATAACGCAGCAGTTGGGCACTTATGGAACACCGCCATTAAAATGGTGGAATACCATGTTTTTTCTGCGGACGATGATCATATTTATTTTGGGAAACCTCCAAAGCATGCAACACCAAATCACGCGTTTCTGAAGGTTCAATTACCGCATCAATATAACCCTTGGCTGCAGCCACAAAAGGATTGGCAAACTTCTCGATATACTCATCTACCTTTTGTTGACGCATGGCATCCTGATCTTCGGCTTCCATGATTTCCTTACGGAAAATGATATTGGCTGCTCCTTCCGGTCCCATCACTGCAATTTCAGCACCGGGCCAGGCAAACATAAAGTCAGCACCCAGGTGACGGGAGTTCATGGCTATATAACCACCACCGTAAGCTTTGCGAAGAATCACCGTAATTTTAGGAACAGTTGCCTCAGAATAGGCGTACAACATCTTCGCACCATGACGAATCACTCCGGCATGTTCCTGATCCACTCCGGGTAGATAACCCGGCATATCTTCCAAGGTTACAATGGGGATGTTGAATGCGTCACAAAAACGAATAAAACGAGCAGCCTTATCTGATGCGTCACAATCGAGTACACCGGCTAAATACATAGGTTGATTCGCAACAAAACCGATAGTTTCACCATTCATCCGTCCAAAACCAATCACAATATTAGGCGCCCATAATTCTTGTACTTCAATGAATTTCGATTCATCAGTCAGCGCATAAATCACATCACGCACATCATAAGGTTGTTTGGGATCAGAGGGAATGATATTTTCAAGATTTTTATTGAAAGTCGGTTTTTTAGGAGCCACCTTTTCAGCTTTTTTCTGATTGCTGTGCGGAATCATACCAATCAACTCTTTGATCTGATTCAAAGATTGAATTTCAGTTTGGGCAAAAAAATGCGCATTGCCCGTAATTTCGGCATGTACGCGTGCTCCTCCCAAATCTTCCTGGGATATTTTTTCACCCAACACCGTTTCAATCACATTAGGTCCGGTAATGAACATCTTGGAGATGTTCTCCACCACAAAAACAAAGTCTGTCAACGCAGGGGAATAAACAGCGCCTCCGGCACAAGGGCCCAAAATTACGGAAATCTGCGGAATGACTCCTGATGCCAGGGTGTTGCGGTAAAAAATCTCCCCATAACCGGCTAAAGCTCCGATACCTTCCTGAATACGGGCACCTCCTGAATCATTGATACCAATGATAGGCACTTTCATTTTCAAAGCATGGTCCATAATTTTGGTGATCTTGCGGGCATGTTTCAAGCCTAAGGAACCACCCATTACAGTAAAGTCCTGTGCATATACACATACCGGTGTCCCGTTGATTGTGCCTGTTCCGGTGATAACACCGTCTCCGGCCAACTCTTTCATATCCATACCAAAATTACGCTCCTCATGTTCCACAAACATATCATATTCATGAAACGAATTCACGTCCAACAAATATAACAGACGTGCACGAGCGGTCATTTTTCCCATCGCAGCCTGCTTTTCAATGGCTTTCTTTCCACCACCCATTTTCACCTGGGCTTTCTTTTGTCGCAATGCGATGATGTTTTTCTTTAATGTCATAAAAATACTGTATTAATTAAACATAAATTTTTAGTGAGATATTATTGTAGTTAGTAGTTAGTTTTGGAAAAAGTTAAAGAAGTTAGAGAAGTTAGAGAAGTTAGAGAAGTTAGACATTCAACAATTCAACAACTAAACAATTAAACAATTAAACAATTAAACGATTAAACAGTTCAACAAACATTAAACATTAAACACTAAACATTAAACAACTTGTCTTTGCTCTTTGCCCCTTGTTCTTCTTCGTCCATCACTCTTCGTTCTTCTTATGATCTCTGCTTATACTTCTGATACGTATCAAGTGTGTTCCTGACATACCGAATAGTTTCTGAAGCGCCAAATTTCCCATAACGTACCACCTCATCATTATAATAATCCGGATCACTGGATTTCGAAAGGTAATATTCCACATGTTCAAACCAAATATGAGGATTTTTACCATATTTCTCTGCCAACGCCATGGCATCTAAAACATGTGCCGGACCGGAATTATACGATGCTAAGATAAACTTTTTTCTTTCTTCCTGATTTTCAATTCTCCTGAACATTTTATTCAGACTCTTGAGATACTGAACACCGGCCTCAATATTTTTTTCAGGATTAAAAATATCATTTTCACCCAAACCATATATTGCAGCTGTGCTCGGCATGAGTTGCATCAATCCCGAAGCTCCTTTGTGCGAAACCTGCAAGGAATCAAAGCTTGACTCGTGAAATGCAATGGCAGCCAACAAACGCCAGTCCCAATTGATTTCCTTAGCATAAGTTTTAAAGTAATCATCATAAGGAGAAACTGCTCCATACGGAATTCTTGTGCGTTTTGCCCTAAAATAAGGATTTTTAATTTTGTACTTCTCGTACATGTGTGACTTAAACAACTCCGTCTTTGAATCCGCTTCCCAATGAGCAATCATCGTCTTGAGTGTGTCATTTTTCCGGTTCACCAACCAGCCGTTTTTCTGAGGGAAACCAACCCGAATTCCACAATCAATTCTCCGATGAAAATCCTTATATTGAGCAGCAATTTTATGAGGTGCAAAAGTAAACTCAATTTTTCTTTGCAACACCATTTCAATAGCCTGATCAATAGTTATACTGTCACTCAACAATTGAATGTCGATGTCTCCCCCTATTTCCTTATTCAGATTAACCAATCGCTGATGATAAATAGAGTTTTCTATCACATGAACAGTTCTTCCTTTCAGCTCGTTGATACCATTGACAGCTTTACGTCCAACTTCCTGTACCAATACCATATAGGAATCCTCCTGGTATGCAACAAAATCAAACTTATTTTTCAAAGCCTTGGTTTCAAACATGTTGTATGCTACCAAATCCACACGTTTCTGCTTAAGCATTTTCAACATCTCTGTTTCAGTCCCGGCCAAATGAACTTTTAAAGGAATTCCGTTGGCTTGAGCAAACGCTTGTACCAACTCATAATCATACCCCATAATTTCCTGATCATTGTAATTAAAATACGAAGATACACCATAAAGGGTAGCAACGTGTAATGTATCGGAAATAACGTGGGTTTCGGACAACTGATCTTCAGAAGTGAATACTTCTGTAGTAAAATAATTCTTACAAGAGATCAGGAATAACAAAAAAGATAAAAATATTCTTACAAACATAATTCTTTAGGTTATATTAATAATAAACTAAAAAAGCGATAATTTTTTTAAGTAGGGTAATGTTAGTTTGGATCTTTTTTTTACATGCGTTCAGGAACATCAATTCCCAACAACGCCATGCTGTTTTTAATAACGTCTGCCACAACAGCAGACAGCACGAGACGCAATCCTCTTAAATCAAGATTTTCTTCTTTAAGGATGGAGTGATCGTGATAAAACTGATTGTATTCTTTAACCAACTCGTAGGTAAAGTTGGCAATAACTGCAGGACTAAATTGATTGCCTGCTTCACGTACTATCGTAGGATACGATGCTAATAATTGAATTAAATTGGTTTCTTTTTCAGAAATTGGAACATTTTCGTTTACATTAATATTGTGCACAATACCTTGCTCCTCGGCTTTGCGCAAAACAGATTTTATCCGGGCATGGGTGTATTGAATGAAAGGACCTGTATTCCCATTGAAATCAATTGATTCCTCAGGATTGAAAGTCATGTTCTTTTTGGGATCTACTTTCAATATAAAATACTTTAAAGCTCCCATTCCAACCATGCGTGCTATATTTTCAATTTCTTCTTCCGAAGAAAGGTCTAATTTTCCTAATTCACGGGCTATCTCGCGGGCAGTATCTACCATTTCGGCCATCAAATCATCTGCATCCACCACGGTGCCTTCGCGACTTTTCATCTTTCCTTCGGGCAACTCAACCATACCATAAGAAAAATGCAACAAGTCCTTGCCCCATTCAAATCCAAGCTTATCCAACAAAACAGCCAACACTTGAAAATGGTAATTTTGTTCATTTCCAACCACATAAACCATTTTGTTGATATCATAATCGGCATAACGCAAAGCAGCGGTGCCAATATCCTGCGTCATATATACAGAGGTGCCGTCTGCACGTAACAACAACTTCTCATCCAGGCCTTCTTCTGTCAAGTCAGCCCACACCGAGCCATCTTCTCTTTGGTAAAAAACACCTTTGGAAAGACCTTCTTCAACTTTGGATTTTCCGTCCAAATAAGTTTGAGACTCGTAATATATCTTATCAAAATCAACCCCCAACTGCTTGTAGGTAACATCAAATCCATCGTAAACCCAGGCATTCATTTTCTCCCAAAGCTCGTACACTTCAGGGTCGTGATTCTCCCATGCCACCAACATCTGTTGAGCTTGTTGGATCAAAGGAGCTGATTTCTTTGCTTCCTCCTCAGACATACCATCCGCCACCAATGCTTCCACTTCAGCTTTATAGGCTTTATCAAACTTCACATAATACTTACCCACCAAGTGATCGCCTTTCAAGCCTGAAGTTTCAGGTGTTTCACCATTTCCGAATAATTGCCAGGCCAGCATGGATTTGCAAATATGAATACCACGGTCATTTACGATATTGGTTTTCACCACTTTCCAACCATTTGCTTTTTGAATTTCAGCAATGGAATAGCCCAATAAATTATTGCGAATATGACCGAGATGGAGAGGTTTGTTAGTGTTTGGAGAAGAATATTCAACCATCATAATGGCAGAATTTCCGTCATTATTGGTACCGAAGTTTTCGAGCTGACTAATTTTATTCAGTACTTTTATCCAGTACTTTTTGCTGATGGTGAGATTCAGGAAGCCTTTAATCACATTAAATTTCACAATCAGGTCGTTGTTAGTCTGCAAATAAGCACCTATTTCTTTGCCTGTATCTTCCGGCGATTTACGTGCAACTTTCACAAAAGGAAACACCACAACCGTTAAATCCCCTTCAAATTCTTTCCTTGTTTTTTGAATTTGTATCTGATGAAATTCAACCTCCAAAGAGTAAAGTTCTGATACAGCGCTCTTTACAATATGTTGGATTGTATTTTCTAAATACATAACACCTTATTTGGCGTGCAAAGATACAACTTTTTTAATTAACCAACCAAAAAAGGTAAAATTATAACCCGTGGGCAGGGTCAGGCAGTAAGTGCAATATTACTTTATTAGAAAGCCATTATCCTGCCTCTTCATTTAAAAGACAGGGTTCAAAACAGCATTCAGAGAGGCTTGTCAAATGAACTCAAATAATTTCTATCCCCTCTTTCTCACAAATCTCCAACGCCATCTCCCTCAATCTGAATTTTTGAATTTTACCGCTACCGGTAAGAGGAAATTCTTTCACAGTGAACACATAGCGCGGTATTTTGAAGCGGGAAATTTGGTCTTTACAGAAATCCCGCACATCTTCAGTGGTGAAATGAAAGCCTTCTTTTGGAATGATGAATGCACCCACATCTTCTCCATAACGCGGAGATTTTACCGCCACCACTTGTACATCCTGAACTCCGGGCATAGTATACAGGAAGTCTTCCACTTCTTTTGGAGATATATTTTCTCCACCACGTATAATCATGTCTTTGATACGACCGGTGATTCGATAATTTCCGTTTTCATCCCTTACACCTAAATCTCCGGAATGTAACCAACCGTCTTTGTCTATGACCTGCGCTGTAGCTTCAGGGTTTTTATAATAACCTTTCATCACCAAATAACCACGGCAACACACTTCACCTTCAACACCATCCGGGCACTCCTCACCGGTTTCAGGATTTTTCACCATCACTTCCGTAAATTCATAAGGACGGCCAACGGTGGTGGTACGTACTTCAAAACTGTCATCTATGCGGGTTTGTGTCATACCGGGAGAAGACTCTGTCAGACCATACACACTGGTTATGTCCATAAACATTTTTTCATTGACCTGCTTCATCAACTCAGCCGGGCATAAGGAGCCTGCCATAATACCGGTACGTAAAGAGCTCATATCGAACATCTCAAACATAGGATGATTCAACTCGGCAATAAACATGGTCGGAACTCCGTACAGAGCAGTACATCGCTCCTTGTGAACGGATGCCAGGGTAACGAGCGGATCAAACTTTTCCACCATCACTTGCGTGCAGCCATGAGTCAGACAATTCATGGTTGCCAAAACCACTCCAAAGCAGTGAAACAGGGGTACGCAAATACACAATTTGTCGTTTTGCGTGAAATTCATGTGCTCACCGGTAAGGTAACCATTATTGGCGATGTTGTGGTGAGAAAGCATCACTCCTTTGGGAAACCCTGTGGTTCCGGAGGTATATTGCATATTCACAACATCGTGGCATTGAACAGCAGATTTTACCTTTTGCAGTTCTTCGTCACTTTTCGAATTTCCCAACAACAGCAACTCGGCAGTATTGTACATACCACGATATTTTTCCTGACCGATATACACGACATTTTTAAGTTCGGGAAATTTTTCACTATGTAAATGTCCGCGTGCCTGCGTTTTTAATTCCGGGATTAATCCGTAAATCATATCCAAATAATTGTATCCCGCGGCTCCATCAGTCAGACAAAGCGTGTGCATATCAGAGTTTTCCATCACAAACGCCAATTCATGCTGTTTGTAATTGGTGTTAACAGTAACTGCCACTGCTCCTATCCTTGCACAAGCGTATAAGAAAGTCAGCCAATCAGGTACATTCTGTGCCCAAATACCTACATTTGAGCCTTTCCGAACACCAATAGCCAACAAGCCCTTTGACATATGGTCAACACGAGCATTAAATTCCTTCCACGTAAAACGTAAATCACGGTCGGAATACACTATATATTCTTTATCAGGAGTCTCTTTTGCCCAATGCTCAAGCCAATCGCCCAAAGTGAGATCGTATAACTGCATAATCTGGTTGCTAAATGGTTACTTTTTAAATTTCACAATCTTTATAAATCTTTCAACTGAGTTCAGGAAATCATATTTTTAAAATCTGTGATCTTTATGAACTTTATAAAGGTGTATAAACTACTGCTAATATCCTGGCGGGTTCACGTCCATTGGATGTTACCAGGTGTTCAACTATGGAATCATAGTAAATACTTTCACCCGCATGCACAACGTAAACATCTTGACCATAATTGATCTTGATGCTTCCTTCAAGCACATAAATAAACTCTTCGCCTTCGTGAGATGATAAAACGGGTTTTTGGTTCCGGTCGGTTGTTACGGTAATTAAGAACGGCTCCATTGCCCTACCTGATTTTTTGGATGCCAGGGCTGTGAAGTCCAAATGTGAGTTAGCTGAGGATAACTGACTGGAAAATGTTACAGGATCTATGTTTTCCGTTTTCCTATATACAACGGGACCCAGTGCAGTTGAATCATCCAGGAAAGTCCCCAAACGCACCCCTAAAGCACGTGCAATCTTGATGAGTGGAGCTAAAGAAGGAATATTGTCGCTATCTAATATGATTTGAATTTGCTCCTTTTTTAAACCCGAAAGTTCGGCCAATCCCTCTAACGAGATATTTTTATCCGTACACAGTGTAGTGATTTTTTTACCAATAATGTTGTTGCTCATATGAATCAATTTCTTTGGATGTTAATGTTATGTATAATTATACAAAATGTTTGCTGTCGCTGCATTTCGGCTGCAAAACTAATATTATTTTTGCAATAGAAAAACAAATAATTACTTTTGCACGTACAAAAATGCCCCTCTCATCAACACTCATACAATGGTATCAAACCTACAAGCGCGATTTGCCTTGGCGGGATATCGTTGATCCTTATAAAATCTGGATTTCGGAAATTATCCTGCAGCAAACGCGCGTCAATCAAGGATTGGATTATTACCACAGATTTATTGAGCGATTTCCTGACGTAACCAGTTTAGCAACCGCTTCTGAAGATGAAGTTTTAAAGTATTGGCAGGGATTGGGTTATTATTCACGAGCAAGAAACCTGCACAAAGCTGCACGTCAAATAGTAAGCGAGCATGATGGATTGTTTCCCAATACTTATAAAGAAGTCATACAACTCGCCGGCATAGGAGAATATACCGCTGCCGCCATTTGTTCTTTTGCGTATAATTTACCTTTTGCGGTAGTGGACGGCAATGTCTTTCGGGTGCTTTCAAGATTGTTCGGTGTGGACACACCCATCGACTCTACGGCTGGAAAGAAAATATTCAAACAACTGGCACAAGAAATTTTGGACAAAACTCAACCGGGCTTACACAACCAGGCCATCATGGAATTTGGTGCTTTACAATGCGTGCCTGTTTCACCTGCGTGCGATGAATGTCCTTTAGCCGACAAATGCATAGCCTATTCCGACAATCAGGTATCGGCATTACCGGTAAAGCGTCAAAAAATACAAACCAAGGAGCGGTTTTTCAATTATCTGTTTATCAAATCCGGCAATCAAACCTGGCTGCAAAAACGAACACAAAATGACATTTGGAAAAATTTGTTTGAGTTCCCTCTGATTGAGGATGAGAAGTTGTTGGACAAAAATGAATTAATCCAACACGATTATTTTAAAATGCTGTTTTCAGACATTCAATCCGACATACACATCCGGTCTGTAAGTCCTCCCATCAAACACATCCTGACTCATCAAAAGATTTTTGCCCAATGTGTGCTTATAGAAATTAATGCAAAAAGTAAAAAATGGGAGCAATTCGTACAAATCCAAATCGACGAATTGGGGAATTATGCCGTTTCAAGACTGATGGAGATACTGCTCCAAAATCATTTGGGATAGTTCTCTGTATAAATTCTGAAGCTTAGGCTGATCTTTCAGCATTTCCATATGTTGTTTCATGATTTTTTGGTCATTACGCTTAGCCGGACCGGTTTGTGCCTCCGCGGGAGAAAGATGACTGATTTTCTCTATCGTTTCTTTTATCAAGGGCTTCAGCAAGTTAAAATCAATGTCGGAAGACTCCATGATATCGGAAGCAATATGAAACAAATGATTTACAAAGTTATTGGCAAAAACTGCTGCAAGATGTATTTTCAGACGTTGCTCGGTATTGTAATGATGTACCTGCCCTGAAATCTCCTTAGCCAAGACATCCAAAGCCTGTTTGACTACCTCATCCGATGCTTCCAACAACAAAGGAACCTGCTGAAAATCTACGGTTTTATCTTTCGAAAGACTTTGCAAAGGGTATAAAACTCCATAATGTTTTTTATAGCCTTTGAAAATATCCATGGCAACACTTCCTGCGGTATGCACATGCATGGCTTGAGGTGCAATATTCAATGAAACTAAGGACTCCAAAGCATCATCACTGACGGCATAAATATACAAATCAGCATCCTGCATAATCTCATCCACAAGATGAGTATATGGCACGCCCAAGCGATTGCCCAAAGCAGCAGCAGAAGCTTTTGTCCTGCTGTAAACTTGCACAATCTGATGTCCGGTTTTATGAATGGCAAGCGCTAAATGCGTAGCAACATTCCCTGAGCCGTGAAGAAGGATGTTCATTTTATATTAGTAGTTAGTAGTTGGTAGTTGGTAGTTGGTAATTAGGAAGTTATAGAAGTTATAGAAGTTATAGAAGTTATAGAAGTTAGGGAAGTTAGAATATTAAACCACAAAAGGCATAAAAGAAAATTCACCATTCACCATTCACAGTTCAACAATTCAACAATTAAACACTACACATTAAACATTACACACTAAACATTCAACAATTTGTCTTTATTCTTTTGTCTTTGCTCTTTGTTCTTAGTTATTCACTCTTCGTTCTTAGTTTCTCACTCCTCTCATACGCCTCCACAATCCTTTGTACCAATTTATGACGCACTATATCCGATTTGTCAAAATCAACGCGTGACACACCCTCCACATTTTTTAAAACCGACATTGCATCAATTAAACCCGACTTCTGAGTAGTGGGCAAGTCAATTTGCGTAATATCGCCCGTCACTATCATCTTTGTATTCAGCCCCATACGGGTTAGAAACATTTTAAGCTGCAAACGGGTGGTGTTTTGTGCTTCATCTAAAATAACCACGGCATCCGTAAGCGTACGTCCACGCATAAAAGCCAGTGGTGCGATCTGAATGGTGCCGTTTTCCAGATACTCCCTGAGTTTGAGCGGGGTAATCATATCTTGCAAAGCATCATACAGAGGCTGTAGATAGGGATCAATTTTTTCCTTCATATCTCCCGGCAGAAAACCAAGCTTCTCCCCTGCCTCAACCGCAGGTCTACTTAATATTATCTTCCTGATAGCCTTACTCTTTAAAGCCTTAACAGCTAAAGCAATGGCAGTGTAGGTCTTTCCTGTCCCGGCGGGACCAATGGCAAAAACCAGATCATTAAGTTCAAATTCCCTGACCAATCGTTGCTGATTAGGTGTTCGGGCCAGGATAGATTTACCTCTTAAACCATGTAAAATCAAGTTGGAGTTTTTAGTGGTTTCTACGGGTTCTTCCCCTTTAATAATCTGAATAACAGATTCTTCACTCAAAGTATTATTTTCAACACAGAATTTTTCCATGTTCTTCAAATGCTGCATCACCAAATTTACATTTTCCTCATCCCCCTCAACTTTAATGGCATGACCGCGTCCAACTATCCTAACTTGCGGAAACAGATTTTTCAACAAATAAAGGTTAGCGTTATTCACACCAAAAAAAACAATAATATCGGTATGTGTAGAAAGTTCGTATATTCGTTCGAGCATATTTGAGTGAGTAAGTTAGGGTTTAATATGCGAATAAAGGATATTGGACCATGGTTTCGTTGACTTTTTTCTTTACGGAATCTATTACTTTCTTATCATCTTTGTTTGTTAGCACGGTTTCAATCATTTCAGCAATTTCATACATCAAATCTTCCTTGGCACCACGCGTAGTGATTGCCGGTGTTCCCAAGCGAATTCCTGAAGTTTGAAAAGCAGAGCGGTCATCAAAAGGCACCATATTCTTGTTGCAGGTTATATTAGCATCAACAAGCACCTGTTCAGCTTCCCTGCCGGTAAGTTCAGGATATTTTGGACGCAGATCAACCAACATAGAGTGATTGTCAGTACCTCCGGAAACAATGGTAAATCCTCTCTTAATCAGGGCATCAGCGAGCGTCTTAGCATTCTTCTTTACTTGACTTTGATACACCTTATATTCAGGTTGAAGGCATTCTCCGAACGCCACAGCTTTAGCAGCAATTACGTGCTGTAAAGGTCCGCCCTGAACTCCGGGGAACACCGCTGAATCAAGTAATTCAGACATCATTCTTATCTCTCCGCCGTTCTTAGTTTTTCCCCAGGGATTTGGAAAATCTTTTCCAATCAGGATAATACCTCCCCGTGGACCACGTAATGTTTTGTGGGTTGTAGAAGTGACGACATGTGCATATTTCAACGGATTATCCAACAATCCTGCAGCTATCAAGCCGGCAGGATGTGCCATATCAACCATCAATATTGCTTTTACTTTATCGGCTATCTCACGCATGCGCTTGTAGTCCCATTCACGCGAATAAGCCGATCCTCCGCCAATGATCAATTTAGGCTGTTCGCGAAGAGCAATTTCTTCCATCTCATCATAATCAACCAAACCATTATCTTGTCTGACATTATATGCAACAGGCTGATACAGAATCCCTGAGCTATTCACCAATGAACCATGCGACAAATGTCCGCCATGGGCCAAGTTTAAACCCATAAATTTATCACCGGGATTCAAACAAGCCAGAAAAACAGCTGCATTGGCTTGTGCGCCGGAGTGCGGCTGCACATTGGCCCATTCAGCACCGAATACCTCCTTAATGCGATCGATGGCGATTTGTTCCGATTGATCAACAATCTCACAACCACCGTAATATCTTCTCCCGGGATATCCCTCTGCATATTTGTTAGTCAACACCGACCCCATGGCTTCCATGACCTGGTCACTGACAAAATTTTCAGATGCAATCAACTCAATACCTTTCATCTGACGTTTCTTCTCACGGTCGATGATATCAAAAATTAAACGGTCTCTTTTCATGTTTTGTTTCTTGTTTCTTGTTGCGGCTACCAGACAGATAAATGCAGGATTAAAACAAACAACATCCCACTATCATCCCTTGCCCATAACACTTTGTTTATTATTTCTTTTTTAAATTAATCTCGTCTTGTAAAACTTCTTTTGTACAGTACTTACACTTCAACCTGACAATGCCGTCTTCATTTATCACGACAAACTTAGTAGGAATCGGTTGATGGTTTGTAATGCACATGGGATTGGCACAATGCATCACATCATGAATTTCATCACCCAACAGCAATGCACGTTTTTCAACTACTTTGTAATCCCTGATAATATTGATACTGGCATTGGGGGCTACCAATGCAATTTTACTGGTCTCTTCGTCAGATAAAATCCGATTAGAGATCTTAATAATCCCTTTTCTACCCATCCTTTTGCTATCCAAATTATTGCCTATGGTCAAGAGTTGACCGTAAACCTTCAGTCGCAAAATAGACACAATTTTAAACACCTTTTCAGTCGGAATGTGATCTATCACTGTTCCGTTTTTTAATGCTGCTACTTTCAGTTCTTTTTCCATAATTGTTTGATGTTGGGAAGTTATTGAAGTTAAGTAGTTAGTAGTTGGTAGTTAGTAGTTGTTTTGAAGTTAATGAAGTTATAGGAAGTTAGGGAAGTTAGAATATTAAACCACAAAAGGCACAAAAGAAATTTCACCACTCACTATTCACCATCCACCAGTCACCAAACACTAAACACCAATCACTAAATCGTCTTTTTTCTTTGCTCTTTGCTCTTTGCTCTTTGTTCTCAGTTAAACAGTTCAACAATTAAACAATTCAACATTACACACTACACACTACACATTAAACATCGCCTGTCTTCAGTACTTTCGACAAAATTGCCTGTCTGACATACAAACCATTTTGTGCTTGTTGGAAGTAATACGCTTTTTTATTTTTATCCACATCCATACTGATTTCGTTTACACGGGGAAGCGGATGCAATATTCTCAGATTGGGCTTCGTGTTCTTGATCATTGCGTTGTGCAATGTGTAAACATTTTTCACCCTTTCGTACTCCATTAAATCCTGAAACCTCTCTTTCTGTACCCTTGTCATATACAAAATATCGGCATCATTGAAACTACCATTCAGCTCAGCCGTCTCTGTAAAGGGGATATTGTGTTTTCGACAGAAAATCTTGTATTCCTCAGGGATCTTCAATTCATCCGGTGACACAAATTTAAACTCAGGCTTGAAATAAGACATCGCCTCGATCAATGAATGAACAGTACGGCCATATTTCAAATCTCCCACAATACAGATTTTCAGATTTTCCAATGTACCCTGCGTTTTCCTGATTGAGTACAAATCAAGTAAAGTCTGGGACGGATGCTGATTGGATCCATCACCGGCATTGACCACCGGTATGGGAGAAATCTCAGCCGCATACCTGGCAGCACCGTCTAAAGGATGTCGTATCACAATAGCATCAGCATAGCAACTGACCATACGAATGGTATCGTTTAGGGTTTCTCCTTTCGTCGAACTGGAAGTCCCTGAATCAGAAAATCCTATCACAGAACCACCTAATCTCACAACTGCCGTTTCAAAACTCAGTCTTGTTCTGGTAGAAGGTTCATAGAACAAAGTGGCAACCACCTTACCTTTCAAGGTGTCTCTGTCCGGCTTTTTTTCAAAACCGCGCGCAGCGTCAAGGATGGACAGGATATCCTCCTTGTTGTAATCGGTGATCGAAACTAAACTGTTATTCATACGCAGCAGATTTAAAATGATAAAAAATAAAAAACCAACACAAATCTAATCTGATTTACATTGGTTTACTAAACTTTCTGTATATGCGGGAGCTTCGATACAGTTGGTATAAAGCCCGATCATATGTAAAGTATTCTTTCTTCATATTTTCGTGCAAAGGTATTAAAAAATCTTCAATATTCACACACTTCAATCAGAAAAGAACTTCGATTTTGGAAACTTTCTCCAAGCTATCTATCAATGAAGGTTTATAAGCTAATGGAACTAAGAGCACCATGGTACATGTTGCTTGAAAATCCTGTTGGACAATTTCTGCTTCGCACGCTCTTATCGTACTCATAATCACCTCTATATCCGGATATTCAAACTCTATTCTGATACCGCTATCTACCGTTTTTTCAATAATTTCAGCCTGTTCCAATGCGTCTGAAGCCGCTTCTCTGTAAGCTGTAACCAGACCTCCCGTTCCCAACAAAATACCTCCGAAATACCTGACTACAACCACCAAAACATTTGTTAAATTTCTTGCATTGATTTGCCCTAATATTGGTTTGCCCGCCGTTCCCGAAGGTTCTCCATCATCATTAAACCGAAAATCATTTCGTTCGGGCCCCAACATATAAGCATAGCAAACATGCCGCGCATTGTGATATCGTTTTTTATAGTCTGCGATCAAATCTTTCACCTCTTCTGTATCTTTTGCGGGGTGTGCAAAAGATAAAAATCTACTGCCCTTGGATTTATACAAACCGGATGATTGCGTTTGGATTGTAAGATACGAATCTGTCATTACCAATGTTTAAAAAACTTTTCAAAATTACATATCTAATTAAAAAACTTTTATCTTTGTCGGATAATTTTGCTCAAAATTAATCAATTTGACGCTTAACATCAAATATCATGTATGAATCTTTATCAGCATTAGACCCTGTAAAAATCAATTTTAATGCAGCGGGAATGCATACCATCAACATTATTTTAGCATTTGTGATGTTTGGGGTTGCATTGGGGATCAAACCCAAAGAATTTATACCCTTATTCACAAAACCCAAAGCCCTGTTAGTCGGAATGACATCGCAGTTAATAGCTTTACCTCTGATAACCTTCCTCATCGTTATAATTTTTTACAAATTCATTCCACCCATGGTAGCCATGGGAATGATACTGGTAGCAGCCTGTCCGGGCGGCAATATTTCAAATTTCATGTCGTCCATTTCCAGAGCCAATACCGAATTATCGGTTGGACTGACCGCAATATCTACTTCTTTGTCGGTAATTACCACACCTGCAAATTTTGCCATATGGGGAGGTTTATATGTAAGATACATCAACAAACACGCTGCTCATGCTTTGCAGCCTTTGGAAATTGACAAATGGCAAATGTTTGAAACCGTATTTATCTTATTGGGTATCCCTTTAATTTTGGGAATTTTATTTGCTCATTTTTTACCCGGTATTACCAAAAAAATCAGAAAACCTATACAGTATTTGTCCATAGTGTTCTTTTTAGTGATGGTAATATTGGCGTTTTCTCAAAACTTCAACCTCTTTATCAAATACATATTTTACGTATTTATCATCGTACTTATCCACAATGGTTTGGCTTTGGCAACAGGTTATGGTATTGCCAGTGCGTTCAAATTAGGTGATGCCAACAGACGCGGTATTACCATCGAGACCGGCATACAAAATTCCGGGCTGGGATTGGTGCTTTTATTTAACCCCAAAATTTTCCCGCCCGAATTGATGTTAGGCGGTATGCTGTTCGTAACAGCCTGGTGGGGTATCTGGCATATTATTTCCGGGTTGGGTATTTCTTTCTACTGGAGTCGAAAACCTCTGAGAAATTGATTTTCACATACATTAGATTTTTCTGTTTATGGCGAAAATATATGAAAATACCAGAATCTATCTGGTCAGCAAAAGATATGTAGTTTGGTCATTCAGGCAATATTTCAGCGAAATCAGCATCAAGGGGTTGGAACATCTTCCCAAAGACGAACCTATTATCTTTGCGCCCAATCACCAAAATGCCCTGATGGATGCCCTGGCTATTTTAGCACTACCACCCCATGATCAGCCCAAGGTATTTTTAGCGCGCTCGGACATATTCAATCTGCCCAAAATCGTTGTAAAATTCCTACAATTTCTCAAAATAATGCCGGCCTTCAGGATTAGAGACGGCTATGAAAACTTAGCTAAAAACCAGAAATCTTTTGCGATGGCAGACGAAACCTTACTAAGCAATTCAGCCTTGTGTGTGATGCCGGAAGGAAACCAGAAATTAGAAAGAAAGATTCGTCCCCTGGTAAAAGGCATTTTCAGAATCGCCTTCAGTACCCAGGAAAAAATGCCGGCAGGAAAATCTGTCAATATTGTCCCGGTAGGATTAGATTATGGCGATTACATCTATCCCGGTGCCCATCTGATTGTCAATATAGGAGAACCAATCAAAATTGCTGATTTCATGGAAACATACAATGAAAACCAGGCCAAAGGATTGAATGCAGTCAAAGATGAACTATATCACAAACTAAAAACCCTGACATTAGATTTAGCAACAGACAGTTATTATAATAGCTTCTACACGGCTGTGGAAGCGTGCCAAGCCGACAGTCTGTCAGCTTTAAACTTAGAAGACAACACATACAACCGACTTATTGCCCGCATGCATATTGGCAAACAGTTAGTTACCAAAGAAGAAAGTGCTACTACAGAGGAAATGGAAGCTTTTGACCGGTTGTGCAAAAAGTACAAAGAAGGTCTGCAAAAAGTAAAAATTGATACTGAAACTCTTATTCAGCCAAAGCCAGACACCATCAAAACCATCCTCAACCGGGCAACAATCATCCTGAACACCCTGCTCTTGCTACCTGGTTTGGTATTCAATATTATTCCGTTAGCCGTCATTGCATCCATTCCCAAATTGATAAAAATCAAATTTGTCGGATTTTACAGTTCCGTTTACTATGTTGCATCCATCGTTTTTTTCCCCATTTTCTATTTGATACAAGCACTGATCATCAACTCCTTTTGCGGATTCTTCTGGTGGATGCTTTTTATTCTTATCCCCTTGCAATTTCATCTTGGTAAACTTGCTTTATATTGGGGCAAAAATATCAATGCTTTTTGGAAGAAAGTGAGATTGTATAAAACGTATAAAAGAGAAAAAAATGAATTGGAAAAATTGAAGAAAATGAGGGGAAAAATTACCGCATGGTGCGAATGAATTCCATTCATTTTTTCCGGGTAAGTATTTTTTCCATCCCTGTATAGTTAATTCCGTCCCTTTTATCGTACTTCTATCCCGTAACTTCAGGTATTCTCGTCATTTTTTTTGCTGACCGTCCTACATGTGTTTTTTTTGCAAAAAAATGACATGGTATATACCTCTCGTTTTCAGGAATTGTTATCACAGTACAGATTTGGCAAACAAGTTAAACTGACGAATTCAGGTGTTAGCATCCAACATTTGAAATTCAAGAGCCATGCTTGTTTTGATTCTCCTGTTGAAAAGCCAAAGTCCAAAAAGTACAGGCAATGGTTTTTTCTCAATAAAATCAAAGAGAATAAGAGCTTTCAATATCCTGTATTTTTGCCCGCTCAAACAAAAAAGACCAATCAGGCAATTTTGATGTTGCATGGGTTAAACGAACGAAATTGGAATAAATATTTAAGCTGGGCAGAGTACTTGTGCCAACATTCCGGTAAAGCAGTTATCCTTTTCCCCATTGCTCATCATATAAACAGGTCTCCGGTTTCCTGGACAAACCCACGTCTACTTGAAAATATACTGAATATCCGTCGTGCAAACACCGGGAATGACAGATCATTGAGTTTTGCCAATGTAGTCCTGAGCGAAAGATTGTCGAGGCATCCTGAACTGTTTTATCAATCCGGGCGACAGAGTTACGATGACATTGTCAGATTGCTGCAAGAAATCAAAACAGGCAAACATCCTTTGTTTTACAAAAACACTCAAATTGATGTATTTGCCTATTCAATCGGCGCTCTTTTGGCACAAACATTATTTCTAACCAATCCCGAACTATTTTTCAGCGATTCGCGCCTGTTTATGTTTTGCGGAGGGAGCATCTTCAACGCCATGCAGGGAACATCACGCAGCATCATGGACAAGCTCAGTTTTGACACTTTATTTGCATTCTATCAAACAGGAAACTGGGCTGAAACATACACACCTGTTGAAGGAGACCCGGCTCGTCAGGCTTTTTACAGCATGTTGACACCTGATAATGACAAAGACACACGCATTTCTAAGTTTGAGAAACTAAGTTCACGCATCAAGGGAATTTTGCTTGCTGCGGATGTAGTTATACCACACAAAGGTGTTATTCAAGCTTTAGGCGAAAATTGCAGTTCGCAAACTGTTGAGTTGCTTGACTTTCCATTTCGTTATACTCATGAGAATCCTTTTCCTGTAAATAAGGGTGCTGACTCACATGCTGTTGATCTGTCTTTTCAAAGGGTTTTTGATAGTGCAGTGGAATTCTTGACCTAAGGTGTCTCATATTGTTCAACTGCTGCGTTACTTTCGAATTCGGGCTCAGTCACATACTTCAGTATGCTCCTTTGCCCTCAATCTCAGTGCCTTGCATTTAGACACTTCTAAGACACCTTACGGTTTAGTTGCTCAAACATGGACGATTTTTAACGCTGTTCTCACTTATTTTTCGGCTCACCGGACGAGGTCGTCAGTCGCACCTTTGAAAGCACATAACATAACCCGGAAGCTGACCTAAAGTCAAGTCTCCGGATAAGTTTTGTTACGCAATTCCGCAATCTGCGAAAATCAGCAAGAAACTAACTCCGTATATTTAACATCAGACAATCAATCTGTTTAGTTGCCATTTTTTGTGTTATTTCCAGAAACAAAGAAACTATTTAATTATTAAAGTTTCCAAACTTTAAATTATAATCCATTGATTATCAGAACAAATATTCGTTTTAATATTTTTTAATACTGTAGTTCTGAAACTATATATTACTTTTGCAGCCGACATGGAAACTTTGAAAGAAAATATTATTCAAACGGCAGGCAATCAATTTCAGCAGATGGGTATCCGTAATGTTTCCATTGATGATGTGTGTGCGGAACTAAGAATATCTAAGAAGACTTTTTATCAGTACTTCAGCAAAAAAGAAGATTTGGTAGATGCTGTAATCGAACATAAACGAGCATTGAGTCAAGCTAAATTACAAAAGAATATCAAGGATAAAAACGCCATTGAAATCTTCGTGTACATGATAAAAGAATTAAAAAAATCTGCTGAATGTACTCCCGTACTTTTTTGGCATGATGTAGAAAAGTTCTATCCTGCTTTATTTCAAAAACACAACCAAATCAAACAAGACAATGTCCGTAATATTTTTGAAAACAACATTAAACAAGGGATTGCCGAGGGATATTACCGGGAAAATTTAGACATTGAATTGTTGTCATTTTTCCACACCGTACAGATTAGAAATACTTTCGAAATGATGATGCAAATGCAATTAAAATTTAGTTTAAAACGCATCACGGATTTCTTTATTGATATGATCATTCGTTTGGTTGCTAACGAAAAAGGACTGAAGTATATAGAAGAAAATTTAACTGATAAAAAATAACTTCACAAACAATATATGACTGGTATTAAAAAGATTGGTGTTTTAGTTATAGCTTTGCTGACGGGAAGTGCACTTATTGCCAACGATATTCAATCGGAAACAACAATCCCGGCAGACACATTAAACCTGAGTTTACAGCAATGTATTGAAATTGCATTGGATGAAAGTCCTACCATTCGTATCGCTCAAAGTGAAATTGACAAGGTGGACTATGCCAACAAAGAAAAACTCTCAGGTTTGTTTCCAACTATCAATGCTTCTGCGAATTATTCGCGTACTTTGAAAAAGCAAAAGTTGTTCTTTAGTATTCCGGGTATGCCGGCAAATCCTGAAGGTATCGAAGTGGGACAAGACAATACTTTTGTTGGTGTGGTTCAGGCTGCCATGCCCATCATCTCTCCTACCCTGTGGGCCAGCATAAGAATGAATGAGACGGATGCTTCCATTGCCATCGAATCTGCCCGTTCATCAAAAATTTCTCTTGTCAATTCAGTGACAAAAGCCTTTTATGGAGTGTTGCTAGCTCAAGATTCATATAGCGTTTTTGAAAGAGCACATGAAAATGCTGCCGAAAACGCCAAAATCATTTACAGCAAATATGAACAGGGCGCAGTTTCTGAATTTGAGTGGATACGTGCCGACGTACAATTGCGTAATGCTTTGACCAACTTAGTTTCTGCAGAGAGTGCCATTAATTTAAGTAATGCACAATTAAAAATGCTGATGGGTATTGATATGCATGCGACTATTCAGCCCGTTGGGACTCTGTCGGATTACGAGAAAGATATTTTTGGTGATTTAATAAAATTATCAGATGTTTCTTTGGATAATAACACGGATTTAAATCAGTTTGACCTGAGGGTTAAACAATTGCAAAAGACCCTGGAATTACAGAAGACTACCTGGCTGCCCACTTTGGCTGCAACCGTCAATTATCAATATATGACGATGCCCAATGATGATGTGGCTTTTAAGGACTATTACTGGTTTCCGACTTCTACTGCAGGTATAACATTATCCATCCCTATCTTTCAGGGAGGAAGTAAACACTATAAAGCCAAACAACTGCAGGTACAGTTGAAAGCAATGGATGACCAACGTGAGACTTTGAAACGTTCGCTGGAACTGCAAGCCATCAACTTGACTGATAATATGATAAAGGCTTTGGAAAAGATGGAATCAGGGAAAAAAGCAATGTCGCAGGCAGAAAAAGCCCTGACCATCTCACAAAAAATGTATGAGGTGGGCGCAGGAACTTATTTGGATGTAACCAATGCCGAATTAGGTTATATACAAGCAGGTTTGTCGTACAATCAATCCATCTTCGACTTTATGTCAGCAAAGGCGGATTTAGAAAAATTATTAGGAAAAGCAATAGAGTAAGAAACCACACCCATGGTGAATGGTGAATTAGTGAATTAAATTATAAATGTAATGAAAATCATAAACAAAGTTTTTGTAATCTTCTTGCTGACCGGGCTTGTGGCTTGTGGAAGCAACAATCGGGAAGGCACTCAATCAGAAGAGATTTCTGCCGAGGTAGCTGAACAATTTCCCAAGGTTAATACACAAAAAGTTTACTTGCGTGAGGTGGATCAGAATTATGAGTTTACAGCGACGGTTGAGCCGGTGGTGAAGAATAATATCAACCCAACTACTCCGGGGCGCATTCGTCAGATTTTTGTAGAAGTTGGTGATAAGGTAACCAAAGGTCAGCGATTGGCACAAATGGACGCTGTGAATTTGAATAATCTGGAAACCCAGATTGCTAACTATAAACGCATATACAAACGCGTATCGGAATTGTATGAAGTCGGCGGTGCTTCTCAGCAAGAATTGGATAATACGAAATTGCAATTGACAGTAGCGGAAACCAACTTGAAAAACTTACAAGAAAACACCCTGCTAAAAAGTCCGATTAACGGTATTGTGGCTTCCCGCAATTATGATAA